>JBEVLH010000313.1:0-8434 GCA_040509255.1 Hyphomicrobium sp.
TCGCGGATATAGCTGACGGTCAGCATCAAGGCGCGCGGGGCGTTACCGGTCTTCAGAAGGATCGGAATTTCTCGCCTCGTTGCGGCTTCATTGATTGCCGTGTGGGGGCAGGCCAGGCGAGCGTCATCGAGGAGGTCGATAGCCCTTGCGTGATCGTCGTCGAGATAAAGCGACGCGCGAGCCAGGGCGAACGGTCCAACGAGGCTGACGTCAAGCGATCGTGGATCGATATCTTCAAAAAACTGTCGCGCCTGTCGAGGCTTCCCTTCGGCGAAATTCATGACTCCGGCGGCCAATTTCTGGTCGACTGGGTTCATATCGGTGCGCTCAACCAGCGGTTTCAGAACGTTTGCGTCTCCGCCGCTCAGGACAAACAGTAAGCTAGTGCGTCTGTTTACATAGTCGTCCCATTCCACGGAGTCGAAGCTCCGCACTTCGTGGGCGATCACACTCAATAGCCGAGATTGAACTTCTAGAGCGGCGCGATCCCCACGGATTATCCGGTCTTGGACAGCGCCGAGTTGCTCCACGAGACTGAGAGCCTTATTTCTGATCTGGGTCTGTTCGTTCGCTTGTGTTGCGTAACTCGGAACGCCGTGCGGCGGCGGCGCTGTGTCGTCCGAGCTACCAAAGATGAAAGACGGCTTTAGATAGAACGCCACGCTGGCGCCACCAGCGACCAACGTCGCCAACAACGATGCAGCGATCAGCGCCATCCGCATCATTTCTTCGCCTCTTTGATGAGAATATCGATACGGCGGTTGGCTGCCGCCAGTGTATCAGATGTGATCTTCGGGTCGCGATCCGCGCGGCCCTCTATAGCGATAACGCGCTCCTCTTCGACACCGCCGCGGACGAGCATGTAATAGGCCATCTGAGCCCGCGCCGAAGACAGGCGCCAGTTGTCGTAGAGACGGCTCTTGTACGGTCGCGAGTCGGTATGGCCCCGGACGACGATGTCGCCTTCCTTATCGTCCAGAAGCTTGCCGATTTTCTCCATCACGAGGACGAGTTCTGGGCGTGGCCGGGCTGAGCCAACCTCGAACATACCGAAGTTGTCATCATCCGTCAGGCTGACGAGCAATCCCTCTGGAGTGGCCCTGACGTCGATCAGGGGCAAATTGTGCGAGACGGCGGAGACGGCACTGCTGATTTGCTCTTTCAGATTCTTCGCTTCTTCGTCCCTCTCGCGAGTCTTGTCTTGATCTTTGTCGTGAGTCTTGTCTTGCTTCTTCGCTTCATCGAGCGTGGCAGGCGTGAGTTTCGAGACCGTATCTTGCTCGCGCGGCTTCTCGCCCTGGTCGGCCGGGGATGCGCGCATTGTGAGTTGGTGCGGCTTGCCGTCACCCGGCGGCATGTCTTTGGCATTCACGCTGGACTTGGCTGCGCTGGCGTCGCTAGGTTTCACCGGTATCGCAGCTGCTTCCTTTTGGTTGGCCGGCTTTAACGTCAACTCGGCTCTTGCAGCCCTTCTGTTGGTCCGATCAAACGGATCACTGACGTTACCATCCGACGGACTCGATGCCGTGCTTGGTTCGCTTGCGCGGGCGTCATCCGCGAGTTTGTTGAGCAGATCGCCAGGATTGTCGAAGAGTGCCTGCTCTTTTTGATCCTCGGCACTCTTGCCTCCCGTGCCTGCGGCCGCCTCCTGCGCTGCTTCGTCTTTGGCTTGAGCGAAGTTTTCTTTGCTCTCGTGCTCGGCAACCCGCTTCTGCTTGTCGTCGACGATCTGCTTTTCATACCCTTTCTTGCTCTTCTGCTCCGATGGCTTCGACATCATCTCGGTCAGATCGTCCAAACCCTTGGGCGCGGCGTAGCGATCGGTCAAGCGCATTGGATTGAAGTAGGCCGCGATCTGGACGATCGTTTTCTTATCCGCAGCATTGATCAGCCACATCACGAGAAAGAACGCCATCATCGCGGTCATAAAGTCGGCGTATGCAATTTTCCACACACCACCGTGATGAGGCTCGTCGGTGTTGCGACGCCTTCTAACGATTACCAGCGGCTGGGATGAGACGTCTTCCTGACCTTGGCTCATGGTGAAATCGCCTCAAGCTCGGCGACCCACGCCGAAATATTCGCTTCAATCTGAGTGTCCGCCATGTACGCCCGGATATCGGCGTCGGCGCTTTCGGAGTAGCCGATCTGGAACGTCTCGGACGGGAGGCGTTCCCGAAGATGCTGAACGATTTCGGCCGGCGCCTCGATGTGGATCTTTGCGCCTTCGACAAGTGCGCGGGAAATTGCGCGTTCGAGATCCTGTAGAGCTTGCACTCTGAGACGATCAACGAGCCAGGGACGCAAAAGGGCCGCTACCCGATCCTCGATCGTTCGCTCGATTGATTTCGCTGCGCTCTCCAGTCGCTGAAGAAGAATGTCGGCGCACTCGCGCTGCCAGTTGAGCCTTTCTTCTTCGAGATGTTCGGCGTGGCGCGTGCTCGCTTCGACAAGCATCAGCTCCGCGTCCGATTCCGCTTCGGCTCGACCATCGGCGTGGCCCTGCCGATAGCCATCGTCTTGCGCCGATTTCAATCGGGCTTCGACGTCAATTGCCTCGACGCCGGCGCCCGTGCGGTCGAAATCGGAAAGAAGAGAAAACGCAGGACTGTGAAGCCGCCCCGTCATCCGTTCTTGACCCAATGCTTCATGATGGCGGTGGCCTGCTCTTCATCGCGATCGATGATGGCGCCGAGCTTCTCTACCGGCCCAAGAGCTAGCGAGCGTCCAAAGGCAAGACCGTTACCAAAGTCGGGGGACGCGCTCGCGAACCCATCGAACGGGTTGGCCCCCGGTTCCAGTAACGGTGAGGCCATTTCAGGCATGTCGAGCGGCGCGGTACCACTACCGGAGATCGTCGGCGCCTCAAGGGCCGCTACAGAACTAGCGCCCTCGATAGCTGGAGTCGTGCCCGATAGCAGAGTTCTCATCACGGGACGGAAGCCCGCCATGACGACAATGGCCGCGACCAGAAGAATCGTTAGGGACTTCATGCCCGTTCCTGCCAGGCCGACGAGAGCGGACGTCCACGCGGCGCCGGACGACGCGTCGGTGTCGAATGGCGAAGGCGCGAATTCGACGGCGACTACACTGATATGATCGCCACGCTTGGTGTCGATGCCGGCGGCGGACAAAGCAAGTTTCTCGATTTCGGAGACCTGCTTATCGATATCCTCGGCCTTGGCGTCTTTGCCGATTGCATCGAGAAGCCGCTTTTTATTGACGACCACAGCGACCGAGATGTTATCGACCTTGTAGCCCTCGCTTGTTGTCGAAGCCGACTTCGTACTGATCTCGTAGTTCGTCGTTTCTTCCTTGCGGTCCTGGGCGCGCTTGGTCTGATCTTTATTGGTAGTCGCTTCATTCGGAATGTTCTGCTCGACGCTGACATTCGACTTGCCGCTGGCATCTTGCGAACTCTGGGCTTCCTTGACGAACCGCGTCGAGCGCTCGACTTTGCTGTCCGGATCGAACTTGGTTTCGCTCATTTCGTGCTTGTCGATATTGAGACGCGCCATGGCGCTGACTTCAAAGTTGTCGAGCCCCAAATAGGGAGATAGCGTGCGGCGGACGCTGTCCTGGATTTGCTGTGATACCGTTCGCTCGAGTTCGAGCATCTGCACGGGCGCTCCGCCGCTGACGCTGTTACTGCCACCCAAGATTGATCCGTCGGTGCCTATCACCTGAACCTGGTCCGGCGTCATTTCGGGTATCGCGGCTGCGACCAGGTGCTTGATCGCTGGCGCGGGGGCGGCGTCGCCGGAAATGTCTGTCCTGATTACCACCGATGCAGTCGGGGTTTCTTTCTTGACCCTCAGCGCGTTCTGATCAGGTAGGAAGATATGGACGCGGGCGGCGCGGACGCCTTTCAAATACTGGATTGTACGCGACAATTCCCCTTCGAGAGCTCTGACCCTCGTCACCTCCTGCATGAACGACGTCAGACCCAAAGCACCAAGTTTATCGAAGAGTTCGTATCCTGCACTTTGGCTTCCGGGCAGGCCTTTCTCCGCAAGCAACGCTCTGGCCTGGGCAGTTTGTCCGACCGGAACACTCAGTTTCGTTCCGTCCATACTGCTTTCAAAAGGAATACCCGCTTCGCTCAAGGCCGAGCCCATGCGGCTTATGTCGGGCGGGGTCAGGCCGACATACAGCGCTTCGTAATTTGATCGCGACGCGAAATAGCTCCCGATTGTTATGAGCGCGAACACAAACGTGCCAGCGAGGCCAAGCGTGATCAGGCGCTGGCGGCCGAGCCCCAAGACGCTCCGATACAAGTTCTCAAATTGACGCCAATCCATCTCGCGACCTTGCCGGCGAAGCCCCGAGCCGACGCTAGAGATGGAACCTTGTGCAAAGGTGACGGGCCGCTTTCCAAGGCTCATTCCGTGAAGCGGAAGGAATCCAGGAAGCGGCCCGTACAAGTTCGTCGGGACGTGGTGGTGAGCGGGGGGCGTCGCGGTTAGGCCGCTAGGCCCCAATCATCAGCCGCGGAAGAGCGACAGGATGTTCTGGCTCGACTGGTTGGCGATGCTGAGCGCCTGGACGCCGAGCTGCTGCTTAACCTGCAGAGCCTGCAACCGGGTCGACTCTTCGTTCATGTCGGCGTCGACCAACTGAGAGATGCCCGTGGTGATCGTATCCATCAGCGAGGAGACGAACGTCGTCTGAAGATCGATGCGCTGCTGGGAAGAACCGAGGCTCGTTGCAGCCTTGGTCATTTCCTGGAAGGCGCTGTCGACACCGGCGATGTAAGACTTCAGCGTGGCCTGGTCGGTGGTGCTGTCGGTCAGCGAGCTGATGTCCATGCTCATGACCGAGGTGCCGCCAGTCGTGACGATCGCGCCCGTCGTGCCGCGCTGCGAGTCCAGGATGCCGCCGGCGCCAGAAGCCGTGCTGGAATCGAACAGAACCGACGAAGAGGTATCAATGTCGATCGTGCCAATCGAAACACTGCCGTCGGATGCACGCGAGAACGAAGAAACAATCGTCTTTGTAGCGTTGTAGCCGCTGGCGGACGAGTCAACAGAAACCCAGTTTTCGCCGGAGAAGCTGGCCGAGTCGGAGATGCCCTTAAGCTGCTGCTGGAGCTGCGTGATTTCCGACTGAATTTTCGAGCGATCAACGCCCGGACCCGCGGCGGCGGTTAATTTCGACTTGATCTGGCTGACGAGCGTGATGCTCTGGTTCATTGCGTTGTAGGCAACGTCAACGGTGCCTTTGCCGAGACCGAGCGCGTCCTGAACGGTAGAGAGCGCGTCGTTGTCCGACTTCATCGTCGTCGCGATCGACCAGTAGGCGGCGTTATCCGACGCTGTCGCAACCTTAAGGCCGCTCGAGATTCGGCTCTGCGTCGTCAACAAATCCTTGGAGGTCTGCTGCAACGACTGCAAAGCCGTCATTGCGGCGATATTCGTGTTAATACTGCTCATGCCCATGTCCCTTGTCCTTATACTCGGCACTAAACGCCACTGGGGGACATACCGGCTCTTCCGGCTTGACAGACCGGCTTCATGCCCGTGGCGCGGTTGTTGGCGGCCACCCTGTCATGGGCTTGATGGATAGCGGAGAGTTGTTTCTTACTGGTTAATTTTTAGTCGCCTAGCGTTAATTCTTTCGTAGGCCATCCGCCATAGTCGGCGGGTACGACGCGATCAAGTAAACGACTTTACGAGGGCTCCCACGAGCAGGCTCCATCCGTCGACGAGGACGAAGAATAGAACTTTCAAGGGCAACGAGACGACCGTCGGTGGCATCATCATCATGCCCATAGCGGTCATGATTGTAGCCACTACAAGATCTATGACCAGGAACGGCAAGGTCACCAGAAACCCGATCTCAAAGCCCCGGCGAAGCTCCGAGACTATGAATGCTGGTATGAGTACGCGCAGATCATCCGGTCCGGCTTTATTTTGCTCCCCGAAACGCTCGGCCGACATCTGCTCGAACAGCACAAGGTCTTTGTCGCGCACGTTGGCCTTCATGAAGGTGCGAAACGGAGCGGTCGTCCGTGTATAGCCATCCTGCTGACTGATCTTGTTCTCGACCATGGGCTTGATGCCGTTGTCCCAGGCTTCCTGGAAGGTCGGCGCCATGACAAATAACGTCATAAAAAGCGCAAGGCTGACGAGAATGAGGTTGTTCGGCGTCGTTTGCAGACCAAGCCCTGCGCGCAGGAACGAGAACGCAATCAGAAACCTGGCAAACGATGTGACCATCATCAGCAGGCCTGGCGCCACCGAAAGAACGGTCATTACGACCAGAAGCTGAACGATGCGACCCGAGACGCTAGCGTCGCCGGCCGGGAACAAGGTCTGGAAATCTATGGTCTGGGCGAAGGCCGCGCCAGCGGACAGGGCCAACGCAACAAGCGCCGCGACGATTTTCACGATCATTCGAGAACCAACCCGCCGATCAAGAGACCCAAAATTGCGCCGCGGCCGCGGACTCGCGCGCGATCGTCGAGTTGCTCGCGCAGGTTCTGAAAGCCTCGGACGCCTTGAATCTCTGCCAAAGTCAGTCCGTTTAAATAAGCGATCACGTCTTCTCTGACTTCTCCAACCAGCGTCGTTGATTCGGGAGTTCCATGTGCGACGATAATCGAGACGTCGAGGCGGGCGCGCATCTTCGGTTCAGTATCGAGGTCGGTTATGATCGAAGGCACAGAGAGTGCGATCGCGTCGTTGGGGAATCTGCCGGGGATCGGAGCAGGCGGTGCAGATGTCGCGTGCTCGGACTCACCCGAGGGTGCGGAGCCATTGGGCATGGCGAAGTAGCCGAACGCACCGCCTCCAAGCCCCCCCAGCATCACTGCAACAATAAGCGGAATGACGATGCCGCCGCCGTTTCCGCCGGCTCCATCTGGCTGACCCTCCCTTTTTTTCCTGTCCTTTGCCACCCGCCGTCGACCTCCGAGCTCAGCCTAGAAAGGCGACATGATGTCGAGGATCTGCTGACCATATGCGGGCTGTTGGATTTCCATGACACGCCCGCGCCCGCCGTATGAGACGCGCGCTTCCGCGATCTTCTCGTAAGAAATTGTATTGTCGGTCGCGATATCACGAGGCCGAATCACGCCTTGCACGTTGAGCACGCGAAGCTCGTAATTGACACGCACTTCCTGTGACCCGCTGATTACGAGATTCCCATTGGGAAGTACCTGACTGACGACAGCACCAACGAGCAGGTTGATGTTCTCGGACCGGTCGATCGATCCCTTGGAATCGGTCGATGTCGTTCGATCGAGACTGCCATCGAGTTTGCCGGAGCCGGCGGGCCCGGTGCCACCGAAGCCGAAATCGAAATCGGCCGACGAGGTTAATCCGACGCTCGAATCGCGCGACCTGTTCAAATTGTTGTCGAGCGATGCTTTGTCGTTGATCTGAATTTTCACCGTCACGACGTCGCCGACATGGACGGCGCGCGCATCACGAAAAAGGTCGGCGCCCGAATCCTGCCAAGTCGAGTTTCCGGAATGATAAGCGACCGGTGTGACGGGCAGGTCGACGTGCGCCACCTTCGACGGCGCCAAGCCAGCGCCGACGGGCGACATCGTCGGTTCGCGCGCGACTTCGCGCAGTTGGTCGGCGCACGCCGTCAGTAACAGCGAGATTGACGCAAATGCGGGCGCGGCCCAACGGATGTTACGGCTGGGCATCGGCCTTACGCTCCGGTTGCAACGCCAGTTCGCCGGCGCCCGCGATGACCGCGGACAGGCGTGCCGCTTTGGCGACTTCCATCTCGGCCAGAATAGGGCTCGAAATCTTCGGATTGAGCTTCGATATGATCGCCGCCGACGTCATTTCGTTCATCGCTGCCAGTTGCGCCGCCGCGGAATCAGGCTTCATCTTGCTGTAAATCTGCACAAGTGAATCCGTTGCGTGTTCGGCGAACTCCTGGCGCAATTTCATCCAATTCTTCAAGACCTCGGCTTTGGCCGTCAGAAGGGTGATCTTGTCATCGATCAGCTTCTGCGCCGCCTGCAGCTGACGCGTTTCCTGAGCGACCTTGGCCGCTGAGGCCGCATCCAGGATATTTGAACAATATTGTTGCGCGGGGCTGAGCATGGGCGCCGACGTCGCCGGAAGGGGAAGGAAGTCCGGGTCTTTGGAGTCGTCTTTGCTTTCGTCGTGCGCTTTCGTGTCTTCGACTGCAATACGGAATGAATAAGCCATCGGTTCCGGCTGGGACGGGCTTGTGCGGAGTTCCAGTGTTCGCGCGCCATGATTTACGGGTGGTCCTACCACATACTGGCGAGCCCCTTCGGCGAACGCGGTAGTGGCGGTCATAAGGAGAAGAGAGATTGCGAACCACTTCGTCATTGCACCACCAGCTCCGCTTGAAGTGCCCCGGCGGTCTTCATGGCTTGCAAGATGGCGATGATGCCGATGGGCTTCAGACCCATCTTGTTAAGGGCGCTCACAAGTTCCCGCAG
>JBEVLH010000314.1:0-4271 GCA_040509255.1 Hyphomicrobium sp.
TTGAAACGGCGGCCCACATCGTAGACGCCGATGACGCCCTGGCCGGTCGCAATGTCGTTCTCCGACGCGTACAGCAGGCGACCGTCGTCCGAAAAGGAACCATGACCGAAGTAATGCCGGCCTTCGCCCGGCGTAAAAATATGCGGAGCGGTTTGCTTTTCGAGCTCGAATGAAACCGCGAACGTGCCTGGACGCCGCGCGAACACCACCACGCGTCCCGACGGCCGGTGAATCGCGATGTCGTGCCCGCGTGCCGATAAGGGGATCTGCCTCGCGATCGATCCGTCGCCCCGCAGCAGCACCACGCCGAACGAACCATCCGCCAGCCGCGCCGTCGCAACGTAGGCGACCTCGGCGCCAGCCATCGCCAAACCGGAACGCAGTGACGACGCCCCGATGAACGCCAATGTGCCAAGAACCAGCGCTCTGCGATCAATCACCGTCGAGTTCATTAAATCCCACCGTCAATTTGGCCGATACCGATAGCCTGTTCGCCACCATGTTGCGCAGCCCGTTCGTGCGATCGAACACTTCGCGAAGGGTGGGCGCATCGTCTCGCTTGGCTTTCGGTGACCGGCCGCCCACGCCGTCGGTTGCTTCGAGCGTGCGCCAGGTCCCGTATACCCAATCCTTCATCCAAAGCCGATCGGGCGGCAGATAGCTTTCGAGCTGAAGCACATCGTAGAGCTGGTGCAGCGACGCGATGCTGGCCGCATAATAAGCCCTTTGCAGGCCCGATTTGTCGTATGGCGGCGTCAGTCTGATTTTGCTGTCGATCTGCGGCTTCACCTGCAAATCCGCTGTCAGAGATAACCCGACGATGAGGGCCTTCACGACCTCGACGGCGGATTCGCTCTCGTTCTTGTAGGTGTCATTCGCCGGGCCGGGATGAAGAAGCTTGTCGGCCCAGCCCTCCGGCTTTTCCCATCCATTGACGACTTCCGCGCTCAATCGAACAACGTTGATAGCAATGGCCTGCGCCACGACACATCGAAAATGGGCATCGTCCCCCGGTCCGAGCGGAACGTCCTTGTCGTGCATCAAGACATCGAGCGCCGGCAGCCCCTGCACCGCCGCGCTCTGCTTGCCGATAGCGCCCGGCTTCGCAATGCCGTCGTCTTTGCTTAGCAGAAGAAGCCGCATCTGGCGCGCAACGAAACCGCGTGGATCGGGCCAGAACGAAATCTGCTCGCGGCGGCCGGCCTCTTGCATCGGCCCAAAGCGGAGAAAGTCGACCCCCGCGTAGGCAATAACGGCTTGGCGGAAATCGTCTTCGAGGATCTTCCGGCTAGCCGGCGATCCTGTCTTGCACACATTCGCAACGGCATCCGGCAAGGGCGTGACGGCGGCTTTCAGTGCATCCAAGTGCGGGACGATGTGTTTTTCGATAGCGGCTTTCACCATCCCCGCGTGGCCGATCGGCTCGCCGACGGCAGGCGCCGCAGCCTGGGTGATCAATGCCAGGATTGAAAAGCCGATCAACATTCCCGTCCGCACCATCATAACCCGTTCACGTAATCCACTAGACGCTTCTTGTCCTCGGCCGTCAAAGCCTCGAACAGAACGCGGCTGTGTTCACCCTCTCCACCGTGTTTCTCGATCGCGTCCGCCACTGTCGCCGCCGACCCGTCATGGAGATAACGGCGGCGGTTGGACGGCAAGCGGCCATTGAGCAATGGCGCTGTTCGCCATTCGGACGACCTGACACCCGGCTCGCCGACACCGTCGTCGAGCGCCGGACCCATATCGTGAAGAAGCAGATCGGTGAAGGCCGGAATTTTGCGCCCGTCCCGGGTCGCAAGTGTGGGCACGTGGCAAGCCGCGCAGCCGCTGGCGGCAAAGAGCGCAAAAGCGTCGCCCGCCGAGCGCGCCCGCAACGTTTTGAGGTAGCTCGCCACAACGCCGATCATCACGGATGAAACCTCGCGACCCTCGAACAGCGGGCTTTCGCCATTGGCCGATGACAGACACGCCGTTTCAAGCTTCGTGCAATCGCCGTACGGCAGCGGAAATATCGGGCTCGACAGGCCTATGTCGAAGGCGAAAGCGTGCGACACCTGCTCGGCGAGCGAAACGTGCGCCGCCTTCCAGCCGTACCGGCCGACGCCGCGCGGCGTAACGTTGGCGCGCCCTTTCACCGGCCCACCATTTCCGGCGTTGGTTACGGCCCGCTCAAGGATCACCTCATCTGGCACGTCGTCGAATGCGGCTTTGCCAAACAGTGGCGGCGCCAGCCGCGCTCCGGCGTGAATGCGGTCGCCGAGCGGCGGCCCATTCAAGTGGTAGTCGAGTTTCGGCAGAAACCGGTCGGTGCCTTCGGGCTCGAGCCCTTGGACGGCATTGGTCTGAAGCTGCAGTCCGTAGTAGGGGTCCGTCTCCCCATCGGCCGTCCCGAACCGGACAACTGCCCCGGAAATATCAGCGCCCCCATCGTCGCGCGTCACGACATGCGCGCCGTCTCCCCGCGCATGGCAGCCGGTGCACGAGCGCGACGTGAACAGCGGCCCTAGCCCGTCCGTCCCGTTGGTCGAAGACGGCGCCGGGATCCATTGCCGATCGAATAGGGCTTTCCCAACCGCCGCATCGAGTGGATCGGCGCGAACGTCGGCTGCGCCGAGAACGGCAACAAAGGACAGCGCGCACAGCGTGCGCATCACGACGCTCACACGACCTCGATATAGCCCATCATGCCGGCTTCCTGATGTTCGAGGATGTGGCAATGGAACATCCATTTTCCGGGAAGGCCTGCGACAACGCCGACCTGAATCCACTCGTTCGGTATCAGCAGCACCGTATCGCACCGAAAGCGCGGGAGGCTGCGTTTGCTCGAATTCAATACCTCGAACGTATGGCCGTGAATATGGATCGGATGCGACCGCGGCGTCGTGTTGTCGAGTTCGAAGATATAGCTTTGACCCGATTTGAGCACGGCGAGCGGCGGCCCGAGATCGCGGTGATCGTGGCCGGGCCATGCGCGCTTGTTGATGGCCCAGAACGTCCGTTTCGCAAGACACAGCGTCCCGATCTGAATGCCGGGCCCAGCGCCGAGATCGGCAATCGCCTGTCCGGTCGGGGTCGCCGAAAACTCGAACGGAATGACCTGAGCGTTGCTTTCGTCGAGCTTCGGGAAGGGCATCACCTTGAGCGGCGTCGCCTCGAACTTGTCGGTGCGCTTCGGCGGCCCTTCCGACACGAACTCGGCGAGCACGACCGGCTCTTTCGAAAAGTAATCGTAGAGCTTCACCGACTTTCCGGGAGCCGCAGTGCGCAGAAGAATGTCGACGCGCATCGCCGTGCCCAACCGCCACGTTTCGAGCGGTATCGGCGGCAGACCATTCCCGTCGATGGCGATGATCGCAGCCTCGGCATCTTCGACCCCGATCTCGGAAATCCGCATCGGATCGAGGTTATAGAAGCGAATGCGGATATTCGCCGACGATGGAACCTTGATGACTGGCGATATTTCGCCGTTGACCGATCGGATCGTTCCCGGCGTTCCTCCCTTCGCCGCGCCTTCATCCGACGAGAACGGCAAAAACGTCCCGTCAGGACCGAGCCGCCAATCCTTCATCAGCAGAACGTATTCGCCGTCGGGATGCGTGACCTCGTCGCCCTCGACGATCAGTACACCGATCAGTCCGCGCCCGAAGTGCTCGGTCGAATTGCAGTGGGTGTGAAAAAAGAACGAACCGGTATCGGGCGGCACAAACGAATAGCGGCCTTCGCTACCTGGCGCGATCGGCTGTTGCGTCAGATACGGCACACCGTCTTGCGTGTTCGCAATCCGAAGGCCATGCCAGTGGATCGACGCTACCTCGCCGTCGCGCGGCAGATGGTTTCGGAAAACGGTGTCGAGCCGCTCGCCCAGCTTAACGCGTACGATAGGAAAAGTCGTTCCGGACTCGAACGTCCAGAGTGGCAACGTTTTGCCGCCGAAGCAGGGCAGCGCCGTCGGACGCTCGGCGAGATCGAGGCTGAGCGACTTGACACCGTGCGCGATGGGCTCGGCGATCACTTCGCGCGCCTCGACGCTGGTGCGGCCGACGGCAAACACGCCGACCGCCGCGCTCCCCGAAAAGGCCGCGGCCCCAACCAGCAGCTCCCGGCGTGTCACCATCAGAGCACCGTGCCGGATCGGACCGCGTTATCGCGCGTAAATTTCAACCTACTTCGCCTTGGCGACCTTGTCGGGATCGTCGAGGCTGTCCGAGCCCTCGATCTTGACCTTGAGGTTCAGCGCGGCCACGACTGCTTCGATCGCCCGCGCCTGC
>JBEVLH010000315.1:0-2949 GCA_040509255.1 Hyphomicrobium sp.
CTCGGCGGCTACGACGTCATCATCTACGACACCGCTGGCCGCGTCACCGTCGACGAAGAGCTGATGGATGAGGTGCGCGACGTCAAAATTGCGATCCATCCGCACGAAACGCTGCTCGTGGCGGACGCGCTGACTGGCCAGGACGCGGTCAACACCGCGAAAGCTTTCGACGGCCGCATCGGCGTCACCGGCATCGTGCTGACGCGCGCCGATGGCGACGGCCGTGGCGGCGCCGCGCTCTCGATGCGCGCCGTGACCGGCAAACCAATCAAGCTCATTGGCGTCGGCGAAAAGTGGGACGCGCTCGAGGATTTCCATCCGGGCCGCATTGCCTCGCGCATCCTCGGAATGGGCGACGTCGTCTCGCTTGTCGAGAAGGCTGCGCAAACGATCGACGTCGAAAAAGCGACGAAGATCGCCGAGAAAATGAAGAAGGGGTCGTTCGACCTCGAAGACTTGTCCGACCAATTGCAGCAGATGCAGAAACTCGGCGGCATGGGCGGCGTGCTCGGCATGCTCCCCGGCGTCGCCAAGATCAAAGGTCAGATCAACGAAGCCGGCCTCGACAAAAGCCTCGTCCATCAGCGCGCCATCATCTCGTCGATGACGCCAAAAGAGCGGCGAAATCCGAAAGTCCTCGACGCCAGACGGAAGCGCCGCATCGCCTCTGGTTCCGGCACCAAGGTCGAAGACATCAACAAGCTTCTCAAAATGCACCGCCAAATGGCGGACATGATGAAGTCGATGGGCCGCAACGGCGGCATGCTGAATAAGTTTCTCGGCCGCACCGGGGCGGGCCCGTCCGAAGCCGAGCTCCAATCGATGCAGGCCGAGCTCGCAAAACTCGATCCCAAAGCCCTAGAGCAGCTTCCCGCCGACCTCCGGGATCAGCTGGCGAAGGGCGCAACTACACCATCGCCCGGATTGCCGTCAGGATTTGGCCGAGGGCTCCCCGGCCTTGGCGGCGGCGGGCTTCCCAAAGGTTTGCCAGGTCTCGGCGGCGGTATGCCGAAGTTCCCCGGGATACCTGGAAAGAAACGCTAACCCCATCACCAGTAAATTTCGATTTGAACAGGAGAAGAAAACATGTCGGTGAAAATTCGCTTGTCGCGCGGTGGCGCGAAGAAACGTCCTTACTATTACGTCGTCGTTGCGCATGGCACGAGCCCGCGCGATGGCCGTTATATCGAGCAGATCGGCACCTTCGACCCGATGCTCAAGAAGGATGATCCCAACCGCGTGAAGCTCAGCGCGGATCGCGTCACGCATTGGCTGGGCGTCGGCGCTCAGCCGACCGATCGTGTCCTTCGCCTTCTCGACGGTCAGGGTCTGGCGAAGCGCACCGCGCCCAACAACCCGGAGAAGGCCAAGCCGAAGAAGAAGGCCCAGGAGCGCGCCGCGGCCGCTGCCGAGAAGGCCGCAAAGGCTGCCGAAGCCTCTCAGGGCGACCAGGCGTAAATCTTCGCTTAGGCACGAAAAGCAAAACCTCTCAGGTCCACCCTGGGAGGTTTTTTGTTGCAGATCTGACTGGCGTGACTTTTGGAGCGACTACGACTTTCGACGATTAATCACCCCGAGAGTTCGAAAGTGAACCAGAAGACCCTCGCAAACGGCATCTTTGAAATCATCGATTCCGGAGCGACGCCTCATGCAAGAGCAACGGCCCGCCTCGTTTTGATATGCCGCAATGGCCGCGTGTTCGGAGCAGACCCCAAGGGTCGCATCTACATGGGTGAGCTATTGCGCGACCGACGGCATCCCGCGCGCACATCCGTTTTGAGTGGCACGTACGAAATTCCTCTCCGCCGCCGGAAGCGCCGATGCCCTCATCTTCGTAGCCCGAGCATCCGAATTGCGATAACCGCGGAAATCGATCCTCTCGCGCGATACCAGAATGCAACCGTTGTGGTCGGCGGACGGCGAGTAGATATCGAGATAAACTACCTTGGCCCCTTGCCCCCGTGAGCGCGGCGCGCCAAAAGGCGGAATGTCATCTGAAGAACAATCGCCACCAAAAAAACACCGCCGCATCCTTGTCGGCGAAATCACTGGCGCCCACGGCATCCGGGGCGACGTACTCGTGCGCACCTACACCGAAGCACCTGATGGTATCGCTGCTTATGGACCGCTGACCGACGCCACCGGGCAGAAGAAATTCTCGCTTCGCGTCGTCCGCGTCACGAGCAAGGGCATCGTTGCCCGAGTCGCCGGCGTCGAAGATCGCAACGGCGCCGAACCATTGCGCGGCACCAAGCTCTACATTGATCACGCCAAGCTGCCGCCCACCACTGAAGCCGAGTTCTATCACGCCGATCTCATTGGCCTTCGCGCCATTGCCGCCGACGGCGAGACCTTGGGCGAAATCGTTGCCGTCCAGAATTTCGGAGCCGGCGATCTGCTCGAGCTGAAGCCGCTTGATCACTCCGAGACCCGCTTCATCCCGTTCGAGGACCGCTGGGTGCCCAAGATCGATCTCGACGCGGGCCTCCTCGTCATCAACGAACCAGCCACCACAACCGACGATGACGAACCGCCACCCGATGAACCGGAAGACGGCGCGGACGCTTAAACCGGCAGCCCCCGCGCCAACTTCGGCAGATCTCCGGTCGCGCCCGCCGCCTCTGAGATGATCGTCTCTTTCAAGCTCGGCAATCGATCGAGCATACCGAGGGCAGCACCTCGCCCTGCCCGCAAAAGCATGCTGTCGACCGCGAACGCCCTATTGAGACCGTCGTAAAGTGTCGCCGACATCGTCGAGTCGAACCGCCGCCAGCGTTGGTATCGTTCGAGATGCGTACCATTGCCGAAATCGAGGCCAAGGCGCCCGGCGTCCGCAAGGATTTCGATCATCGCCGCGGCATCGCGCAGGGCGAGATTGACGCCCTGTCCCGCGATCGGATGCACGCCGTGCGCGGCGTCACCAAGCAGCGCAAACCGCGGCGCGATCAG
>JBEVLH010000316.1:0-5520 GCA_040509255.1 Hyphomicrobium sp.
ACTTCCGATTTGATGTGCTGCGGAGACACGATCTGACGAATATCCTCGGTCGTATCCGCAATCCCCTGCCTCAGACGGTCGACCGTCGCCGCCAGCTCCGCCCGGTTGCGCTCGGACTCGCGCCTCAGTTCCTCCACGGATGATTTCATCTAATTCCTCCTGCTCGCTGGTTGCGGTTTGGAGAGGAACGACCTTTTTGATTCATCGTTCCTATTGCGACTCGCCTGCACCGTGGGCCGACATTTCGGCTGAACGCACCAGCGACCAACACACCACTGGCAAAATTTTGCGCTACCTGCTGCCATTGCTCGGCGGAGTCCTTTGCCGCGTTGCCGTTCATGAAACGGTAGTGCCAAAGAAGAGAATCGGTTCGCCAATGGTGATTCGAGCAAGCTTGAGCGGAAGCAACCATATGCGTCGCGGGATCGCTTCTTGGCCTGCCTTGCCTCGCGGACTCACAGGAACCGTTCAAGACGCTCGCCATTGAGTTGCGCGGAGGATGCAACGATGGACGATCTGAAGGCAAACGCTCAGGGCGCTGGCACGGCGAGGGTCGGCCTTGCTGCCACGCTTGGCTTAGTTGCGGTCGCCTTGGCATGGGAACGCGTTGCTGCATCGGGCAAGCGCGCGCCACGGTCGCGCATGTCGGTCTCCTCTGCAGAAGCCGGTGACAGGCTCGACACAAACCCGGCCGCAGCTGAGCAACGCGATCGCGGACGCCACGCGAATCCTCCTTCCGAAATTCCCGCGCAGGGCTGGAGAGACATTCTGCTCCGCGTCTACGCCAACATCTCCAAACACCGCGTGTTCGCCCTTGCGGCCGGCATGACCTACTACAGCATCCTGGCGATCTTTCCGGCCATTGCTGCACTGGTTGCCATGTATGGGCTTTTTTCCGATCCAACGACTATCACCAGACACCTCGACCAGGCCGGCGGTTTCCTGCCCGGCGGAGCTATCGACGTCGCTCGCGACCAACTCACGCGGGTCGCGTCGAATGGACAACAAACCCTCGGATGGACGTTCTTCATTGGCCTTGCCACATCGCTATGGAGTGCCAATGCGGCGATGAAGTCATTGTTCGACACGCTCAATATTGTCCACGGCGAGGACGAGACGCGCGGCTTTTTCAAGCTCAACGCGATCTCGCTCGGGTTCACGCTCGGTGGTGTGGCCTTTATTCTCTCCGCCATCGGATCCATCGTTATCGTCCCGGTCCTGCTGCAGTACGTTGGCTTGTCGAGCTTCGGAGAACTGCTGGTGCAGATCGGCCGATGGCCGGCGATGTACATCGTGCTCACCGCCGCTCTGGCAGTGGTCTATCGCTATGGCCCCTGCCGAGAAAAGGCACGGTGGCGATGGATCACTTGGGGAAGCGCCCTCGCAGCGATTTTTTGGATCGCGGTGTCGGGGCTTTTCTCCTGGTATGCCGCGAGTTTCGGCAAGTTTAACGAGACCTACGGTTCACTCGGCGCCGTCATCGGTTTCATGACTTGGCTCTGGATTTCCGCCATTGTCGTACTGCTGGGAGCGGAGATCGACGCGGAGATGGAGCATCAGACGGAGCAAGACACAACGTCAGGCTCGCCGAAGCCGCTCGGTAGCAGGGGCGCGCGGGTCGCCGATACGGTTGGTGCCGCGCGTGAGTAGGATGTCGACCTGTTGACCAGGGCTGATGGCTCACTGCAGACGCGGCAAGCAGCAGGCCCATGATCAAGGAAGGTGCGATGCTGCTTTTGGAACCATGTCCAATCGAAGCTGGTTGTATGCCGCAAAACCTGGAGTAAGACCTTGGAAAGCACCATCATCGGAGAGTTTGAGACCCGCCGCGAAGCGGAACTGGCTGTGGAGCACGTAGTTCAGGAGTACGGAATCCAGCGGACCGACGTATTCATCCAGCCGATCGGACAAGCTAATTCCGTTGGAACACGTTCGGCCGGCGCGGATGCCAAGGCTGCACCCGAGCCCGAAAGACAAGCGCCGCTGGAAGGTGCGCTTGAAGTGTCGGTCGACTTCCACGGCGACGATCCGCAGAAGATCGCCGACGCTTTGAAGAGCACAGGCGCCAAAGTCGTCCGCACGACCTGACAGCCGCCTCGCGCAAGGAGATCTTATCGAATGTCAGCCTGGCGCTCGACATTCGATCGAGGCCCACCTGACAAAGCCGAAAACCAACCGGTTGCCGTCGCTGCTCACAGCAGTTGCTATCCCGCCAGTCATCGAGTCCTTTCTTGCTGACCTTCGTTCAGTGTGCGGAGTTGCCCCGACATCCGCTATCGCATCTGTCCAACAGGGTTCAGTCGTCAGCGCGCCGCTACGTTAGAATGGATCACAAGTCTCCAATACGAGCTGCACGGAGTGCAAGTCAGGCCGCTTGTTTAAATTCGCGACAGGCTTCTATACCGCAGTTAAACAGCATCAATCTGCGGCGCTCACCCTTTGATAGGAGCGCCTTAATCACTCCAAGGAGGACTTCGGCGGTCTCTTGCGGATTATCGTCTCGTCGGAAGCCTGGAGGTAATCCCACGCAATCTGGAGCGAGTCTTCTAGCATCGCTGGGAGAGTTTTATACGTCCGAAACCTTCGGCCAACAGTTACGGTCCTGCGGCAACAAATCCAAGCCCTTAGCAAATTAAATAGAAACCGACCGGTCCAGGCAGGATTATTGTGACGCTTCGGAAATTAGCGATCGCAGGGTGCGGCCAGTTTCTGATTTCCTTGAGCGCCATACTCGATGCGCGCCTGAAAGAGAGTATTCGTGCGTATCGGGATCATCGCTCACCTCAAGTATCCGATCAGTGAACCTTTTGCTGGCGGCCTGGAAATGCACACCTATCTCCTGGCCAGCCAATTGAGAAAGCGTGGTCATGATGTGGTGGTTTTTGCTTCCACCCGATCGGATCCCGAGCTCGGCCTGGAGGCATTATGCGATCAAACATCACTGGACGCGTTCGGACGCAAGGAGGAGGAAAACGCGGAATTTTTCCGAGAGCATCACGCCTACCTGTCACTTATGAACCGGCTGCGCCTTTCTGACTTCGATGTGATTCACAACAATTCGCTGCATTATTTACCAGTTGTTCTCGCAGACGCCTTGCAGATGCCGGTGCTCACCTCCCTTCACACGCCCCCCTTTGCTCTTCTGGAAAGTGCATTGCGGATTGCCGGCAATGGCAATGCCCGTTTTGTAGCCGTATCGGATGCGATCATGCAGCAATGGTCGCCGATCACACCCATCGCGGCGACGATCGCGAATGGTATTGACTTGTCGGGCTTTTCGTTCCGCGGACAGCCGGCCGAGGACCCCTATGCGATCTGGTATGGACGGATCGTCGCGGAAAAGGGCTTGCATCTTGCAATGGATGCCGCCGAATTGCTCGGTATCCCCCTGCGTTTTGCTGGGCCCGTTTCAGATCGGGTATACTTCGACAAGGAGATCGTACCTCGGTTGAACAGCAGCACAACCTACTGTGGTCATCTCGCGCATCGCGAACTGGCGAGGGTCATAGGAGGAGCGCGCGTTTTTCTTTGTACCCCCTGCTGGCAAGAACCGTATGGATTGGTTGTTGCAGAGAGCCTCGCCTGCGGCGTGCCCGTGGCAGCTTTTGCAATGGGAGGTATTCCGGAGATTCTCGACCCTTTGTCCGGTGTCCTGGCGACGCCCGGCGACGTTCGATCGCTAGCAGATGCAGCGAGGCGCGCACAAGGGCTGGCAAGAACCGACTGTCGTCGACGCGCGGAAGCAGTATGCAACGCGGAAGTCATGGTAGATGGATACGAGGACGCTTATCTAAAGGCGATCAGAAGCCATTCAGCTGTCGACACGGAGACGCCGGCGGCTCTAATGCAGGCCGGGATCGCAGCGAGTCTCGACCACGTCGTTCATCCGGGCGGGGGCGCCCGATCTACGTGAGTACCGGAAGGCTGTGATGGCAACGGCAACCGATCGTCCCATTGGCTACTACGTGCACCACCAGGGCAACGGGCATTTGCAGCGAGCTCTCGGCATCGCTGCAAACTCGGAAGGCCGTATCGTTCTGCTGGGCACGGGGCTGGCGGGCCTTACCGGCTGTGTCGACTACGTCGAATTGCCCGACGATCGGACCGGCACGGATTTCGACGGCAGGGATGGCGCGCTGACCCGCCCTCGCGCACTGCACTATGCGCCCCTACATTGCGCGGCCATTCGAGGGCGAATGGCTCTGATTGCAAACTGGATTGTTGTCGAGCGGCCAGCGCTCTTCGTGGTGGACGTCTCTGTCGAAATTGCCATGCTGGTCCGGCTTTGCTCCACTCCGGTGGTCTATGTCAGGCTGAGCGGGCGACGTAACGATGATGCCCATCTGGAAGCATTCCGTCTCGCTGAGGCGCTGCTATCGCCCTTCGATACGCGGCTGGATGATCCAGACGTTGCCGATTGGGTGCGCGCGAAGACCTTTTTTTGTCCGGGGATCGGCATGACATCCGATGCTGCGGGCAGGCTGAACGGCAGCACCATACTCGTTGTCAAGGGAAAGGGAGGAAAGGCGGCGGACGGAAACGCTTTGGCGGCCGCGGCCGAGTCTTTGCCAGCTCGCAAATGGCGCGTCATCGGACCTTGCACGGCTCCCCAGCACTGTCCGGCAAACCTGGAGATTGTGGGGTGGGTAAACGATCCAATGGCGGAAATTGCTGAAGCCGGGGTTGTAGTAGGCGGTGCGGGAGACGGGTTGGTCAGTCAGGTCCTTTCCGCGGCCCGCCCGTTCATCTGTATTCCGGAGGACCGCCATTATGATGAACAGCGTTCGAAGGCCGCCGCTCTCAGGCGGTCAGGGGCGGCTGTCGTTATCGAGGAGTGGCCGGCCACGCAGGTATGGCCGATGCTTTTGGCATTGGCCGAAAGGCGCACGGTTCAGAACGCAAAACAATTGGCGGGTGTGGATGGTGGCTTGCGCGCTTATCACGCGCTACGGCGGCTCGCTGACCGCTAGAAGCGGTGGCTGCACGATTTTCTGGCGGCATCGAGTTCGATGCGGGTCGGCTTGCGAACCAGTATCAGCTCTTTCTGGCTCGACCGAGTAAGGCCCATCGCCTCGAATTCTGCCAACCACCCTTCCATCGGCCAAAAGCCCCACTTGGCATGAAAGCGATTGGCATTGCGCACAATATCCTCGACGTGCTGCAGCGGCGGCGAATAGACGTCGTGATGCTGGTGAAACGATCCGGTCCCCCCTAGAAACAGTAGCGGCAGCGCGGCATCGACCGCGCGCAACCCGAAATCCGTATCTTCGGCGCCATACCCAATAAATTGCTCGTCGAAGCCGCCAAGGCCGATGAACGAATCACGCCTGATTCCAAATGTTAAGGACCAGAAGAGACCAGGATTGGATTCCGGCCGCAGGCCGGATAGAGGAAACTCGCGGATCGGGTGAGGGATTGCAACGTTTAGCATTTCTTCATCCAGGATAAGATGGCGCTCGTTCGGGCCGAGATATCTCACCTCGGCACAGATTAAAGCGTCCTGCAGACGAAG
This sequence comes from Hyphomicrobium sp., assembly GCA_040509255.1. Taxonomy (GTDB): domain Bacteria; phylum Pseudomonadota; class Alphaproteobacteria; order Rhizobiales; family Hyphomicrobiaceae; genus Hyphomicrobium_B. The sequence goes on from JBEVLH010000316.1 coordinate 5,513, forward strand.
TGCGTCTA
>JBEVLH010000317.1:0-2682 GCA_040509255.1 Hyphomicrobium sp.
TCCGATGTGCACCTGCCGCCCGTCTCGCTCGCCGGGACGGCGTGGGCGTACTGGAATGCGAAGCGCCTGCTCGGGTATTTGAACTGGCTGCGCAAGCGGCGCCGCGTCCATCAGGCCGCGATCGTCGACAAGCTCATGTCGGACGCCGCGGCGCTCAGGCCCGATCATATCGCGATCACGGGGGATCTCATCAATCTCGGTCTGCCGTCGGAATACGAGGCGGCGCTCGCGTGGCTGAAGGAGGTCGGCAAGCCTGAAAGGGTGACGGTGGTCCCTGGCAACCACGATATCTATTCGAGCTTGCATGGCGATCCGGGTGTCACGCGGTGGGCAGAGTACATGGGCGGCGAAAACGACACGCTGGCGTTTCCGTTCGTGCGCCGCGTCGGCCCGATTGCGCTCGTCGGATTGAATTCTGCGATCGAGACGCCGCCCTTTTATGCGGGCGGAAAGCTCGGTCGCCATCAGCTCGAAATCGCTGGCGACTTGCTTCAGGAACTCGGAGAAGAGGGCGTCATCCGTGTGGTGCTGATCCATCATCCGCCGCTGCCAGATCTCGCGCCGTCGCGACGCGCGTTGATCGATGCGGCACATCTCGCGCATCTGCTCGAACGCGGCAACGCCGAGCTTGTCCTCTATGGACATAATCACCAAACCAGGATCGACTGGCTGACGTCGAGAGACGGCGCCATTCCGATCATTGGCATCGGGTCCGCCTCGGCTGCCGTGCCGCACGGAGACGAACCGATGGCGAACTACAATCTCTTCACGTTTTTCAAGACCGACAGCGGATTACGCATTCGTCATATCGTGCGAGGCATCGATGGAGAGGACGGGCGCGTCAAAAAAATCAGTGAGACGGTTTTGAACGCGCCATCTTCGATTTCGAGTTGAGTTCACGTTTGAAATCGTCGCGGCCAAATGCCACGCATTTGCGACGTCACAAAAATATCTGCCGCATCGTGACGCGTTTTTTCATGCGCGAATTTAGAAGATGCTCAGGCCGTAGGCAGTGACGCGAACGATGGCCCATACGATGGGCGTGCGAGTGCAGGGCCTTCGTGCAACAGTAAGGCGCTAGTGACCAACATCGGTGAAAGCCTGTCGTTCTGACGCGGCGCCAATGACACAAGCTTGCCGCGAGCAGTAACGATATGAAGCTGCGCTGCTACTTTCGTAGCGCAGTCTGCGGGGAGCAATGCGGTTTTGCCTAAATCAGTCGATATCAATCTTGCCCTTCAAGGCGGTGGAGCGCACGGCGCCTTTACGTGGGGCGTGCTCGATCGTCTCTTAGAAGATGAGACGCTGCAGTTCGGATGGATCAGCGCGACGAGCGCCGGCGCCGTCAATGCGGTGGCGCTCGCGGCGGGGCTGGCCGAAGGTTCGCGCGCGAAAGCCCGCGAGAAGATGTTCAAGATCTGGCACGCCATCCATCAAGCCGGGGTGCCGGATCTCACACGCCTCAATCCATTTCTCAATGGCCTCGTGCGTCCGTCGCAGCTGACGACGCATCTCGCGACAATGCTGTCGCCGTACGAATTCAATCCGCTTGGCTTCGATCCGCTGCGCCGGCTGATTACGGAACATGTCGATTTCGATCTGATCCGCGAGAAGTCGCCGGTCGAACTTCTGATTGCGGCGACGCACGTCGCGACCGGGAGAGCGCGTCTTTTCCGCAAGGACGAGATCACGATCGAGGCGGTGCTGGCGTCTGCGTGCCTTCCGGTGATGCATCACGCCGTCGAGATCGAGGGCGCGGCCTATTGGGACGGCGGCTTTTCCGCCAATCCCGATCTGGTGACGCTGGCGAGCGAGAGCCCGTACCCCGATACGCTGCTGGTGATGGTCTCGCCGCGGGTGAACGAGCGTCTGCCGACGACGGCGCGCGACATCTCCAACCACGCCAACAGGCTGACGTTCAATGCGCCCTTGATGCGAGATATCGAAGTCATCACGGCCGTGCGCGAAACGTCGGGAGCGTTGCTGGCGAAGGGGCGGATGGCCCCGATCTGCCGGCATCGCTTTCATCTCATCGACGGCGGCCCGATCACCGGCACGCTCAATCCAGAGACGACGTTGAAGCCTGACTGGGACATCATCACATACCTGCACGGCGCAGGACGCGATTACGCCGACAAATGGCTTGGGGTTGCGCGATCGGCGGTTGGCAGGCTCGAGACCGTCGATCTGCCGCGATACTTCTTCCCTGCGGTCGAGGACGGCGTGCAGTTCCGCACGACGCCGAAACCCGTACCAAAGCGCGGCATGGCCGGAAAGCGCGGGAAGTAGCGAGCCGTCGGTCGGGTTTCCCAAGAGCAGCCGGGCGATTTGCCCGCAACCAATCTCGACGGCGGCCGGTTCGTCCTTCAGTGACTTTGAAGGAAAGATCCCAATGATTGAGAAACGACATCTGATATTCGCGCTGCTCGCGGTGGCGCTGATGCTGCCTTCGTTGAGTATTCAAGGCGCAGCCGCGGAGCCGCTGCGGCTCGCTTTCCTAGGCGTTCGCATCCAGAACGACAACGAAGCTCTGGAGCCGACAACGACGGCGGAGCGCGACAGAATAGCGGCGATCGGCAAGCAGTTCACCTCGGCGCTCACGGCGTCGGGAAATTACGCAGGTGTGCCGTTAACGGATGACGTACGTACAAGAATCGCAAATGGGCAGGCGGTCGGGTCGTG
>JBEVLH010000318.1:0-5040 GCA_040509255.1 Hyphomicrobium sp.
GGTTACCGGCACTGTCACGGATGAAGAACGGCCGGGCATAGTCCGGCGCACCTTCGGCATCGTAGAAGTTTCGCGTCAGCGTGGTGTCGGAGTCATCGAGTAGATGATAAGTTGCGGTGGCGTCCTGACCAACGGTCAATTTTCCGTAGGTCTTGCTCTTCAAGAACCAGCTGCTCTTGCGAACCAGGAGCGAGTTGCTGCCGCTCGCGCCGTCTGGAGCGTTCTGGTTCCACGTCGTTGCGTTGCCGCCGAAGACGCCGATTTCGAGCACATACCCCGCCGACCAGTCCGGCGTGATCTTTGCTTCGCCAAGGAACCGGAAGCGCGTTTGCTCGACGGGGTTCGTACCGACGTAAACATTCGATTCTGAGCCATCGTCGAACCAGACGATATTTTCGTTCACCCAGCCCGAAACCGTCAGGCTGACTTTGCGATTTCCTTTGCGAGCCGTGGTTGCCTCAAGCTCGGCAACGCGCTCTTCGAGATCCGCACAGCAGTCACCGCCGAGATCGGCAGCAGCAGCGGGCATTGCCCATCCGCAAATTAATAGCGCAGCGGCACCGTATCGCCACGCACCCTTCGTTGCCCACACCCGTTCCATAGACCTCAGACCCCCGTCTGTTTAATTGGAATTAGTCCATTGAATTCGCAGCTATTTTTGTCGATCCTCTCTACCTGTCAATTGCTCATCACCCGCATTAGGCCTTTCTATCATAGTGGCGTGGCTATCTTGCCACCAACCGCAGACCCGTCCGGTCCGTGCACCGTCCAACCGGCTGCTCGCAGAAGCGCCGCCGCCCGCCCGAGATCACGATAGTCGAGCGCCACGCGTTGAAAGCCTGCCTGCGGTCGCCGCCGAGCAAGCCAATGCCTCTGCAACGGCTCGGAGCGAGTTAGATTCAAAGCCGCAAGCCGTTCTGAGGCCGAGCGAAATTCCGCTGCCCGGCGGAGCCTTTCGAGCAGCGCCAAACCTTCGGGCCACGGGCCGAAACCTGCCTCGGTATTGATGTGCCCGGAGGCTCCCAGATTGATAAGATCGCCGCCCCAGACGCTGGCCCAACGCTGCGCCGCCTCGAACGATATCCATGGATCGTTCGTGCTCGCTACAACGATCACCGGAAAAGATAATCGTGTCGTCGGGAGAAATTCGGCCACACCCAGCCGTTCTGGGTCGGCTGGCGCGACCAGAAGCACGCCGCTGATTCGCTCTGCATGGTCGCTGGCCGCCTGAACCGCCGCCAGCGCGCCGAACGAATGGGCAGCGATGAACACCGGACCTGCGGCTCTGGCGATCTCGCGCCGCACCCGGCTGGACCATTCCGGCAGATGCGGATCATTCCAGTCCCGCTGCGTGACCCGGACGCTGCCGCTGACACGCCGTTCGAGCCAGGTCTGCCAATGGGACGGGCCGCTGGAACGGAGCCCTGGAACGATAAGAGTAGTCGACATGGGAGGTACCTCGGATGCGATCGGGAGCGTTTAAGCGCCCGGTGTTTCGGCGAACGTGACGTCGGCGGCGAGGAACGGACGAGGTCCGCTCTAGAAAACCCGCGCCCTACAACATCTCTCTCGGCCACACAGTCGCATCGGCAGCGTCTCGACTTTCACGAAATGAATTGTGGTTCGACTTGCATCGTGCGCCACCCGATCCCGTACCAAATGATCTGGAGGAGCTTCAGGCACCCGAAGGGGCGGCGCACGAATTGGAGCGAGCTTAGCTCTTGTTGCCCGGCGTGTAGATCTGATCGAAGACGCCGCCATCACCGAAGTGCGTGGCCTGTGCCTTACCCCATCCACCGAATACTTCGTCGATGGTGAATGTCTTCACAGGTCCGAACTGGCTTGCATACTTCTGAGCGATCTTCTCGTCGCGGGGACGGTAATAGTTCTTCGCCGCGATCTCCTGGCCTTCCGGGCTGTAAAGATGCTTCAGATAGGCTTCGGCCACGTCGCGCGTTCCACGCTTGTCTACGACCTTGTCGACGACAGCGACGTTCGGCTCAGCCAGGATCGAAATCGACGGCGTTACGATTTCGAACTTGTCCGGTCCGAGTTCCTTGAGCGAAAGATAAGCTTCGTTTTCCCAAGCAATCAGCACGTCGCCGATACCGCGCTCGACGAAAGTCGTAGTCGATCCGCGAGCGCCGGAATCAAGAACCTTTGTGTTCTTGTAGATTTTGGAGACGAAATCCTTCGCCGTCGCGTCGCTCCCGCCCGGCTGCTTCAGAGCGTAGCCCCAAGCCGCGAGATAGTTCCAGCGCGCGCCACCCGACGTCTTCGGATTGGGCGTCACGACCTCAACGCCGTCCTTGGTGAGATCCACCCAATCCTTGATGCCTTTCGGATTGCCCTTGCGGACAAGAAACACGATCGTGGACGTATAGGGCGCCGAGTTGTCCGGGAGGCGCTTGATCCAATCGGCGTGAACAAGGTCGCCGTTCTTGTGGAGAGCCTCAACGTCGGCCGCGAGCGCGAGCGTCACAACGTCGGCATCAAGGCCATCGATGACCGAGCGCGCCTGCTTGCCCGAACCGCCGTGCGACTGCTTGATCGTAACGTCGTCGCCCGTCTTGGCCTTCCAGAATTTTACGAATTCCTGATTATAGGCTTGGTAGAGTTCGCGGGTTGGATCGTACGAGACATTGAGCAGCGTAATATCCTTGGCCGAAGCGAGCCCGGATAATCCGACAAGCCCCAAGCCCAGCGCGGCCCCGATGGCCGACCGGCGCGTCAGATTGATAAGTGACATTAGAAACCTCTCAGAGTGTGCGTTAACCTGAGGGTGAACCTATCCAGAGCGGCTACTTCTACGAACGAAGAAGAATTGCTGAGCTTATTAGACGTCAATAATCTTGGAAATATTGCATCGCTTATCCCTGTTGCGCAAAAAATACGCCACCGTATCGTGCTTTACGGAGCAATATTTTCTACGACGGTGCGATGCGGCGAAGGTTGTGCTCCGAAGAAGCACTATTTGGTCCGCGCAACCACGCTGTCGGCGTCGAGCGTATAGCCGGCGTCCGCTAGCCCGGTGAAGGCCACCGTCGTGTTGATCTTGCCCGTCACGGTCACTGGATCGAATTGCCCGCCGACCTCGAAGCCCTTGTCGGTCTTGACGTAAATGATCTGGTTGGCCGGCGGCGGCGGCACGTGGATGCAGGCGCCGACGAACGGCACCAGCAGAAATTCCTTCACCGTCGTTGCATCGAAATCGAGTGGCACGACATAGCCCCCGATCGAAACATTCTGGCCGTTGAGCTCAGCCACGACGGCGGGCGGCCGGTCGTCTCCCGGCTGGTGCCGTTTGACCGACATGAACTTCCCTTCCGGTAGCGGTGGCGGCGGTGGCCCGGCGTCCGTGATCGGCGCTGATCCGCCGAAGAACGTCTTCGACTTCATCACCGTGTTGGCGGGCATCGTCTTTGGAACGAGATCCGCCCACTTGAGCTGCCGCGCCGCATCGGCAGAAGCGCCCGATGTAACGCTCGCAATGAGTGCCAAAGAAAGCGCGCTTCGTAGCGCTGAGGCGAAATAAGACGTCATGTTTCCCTCCCAGTGAGGATCGAGATCAAATTCGCACCATCATGCCGTCGGCGAGTGAAAGCCGATAAGCGCGCAACGCGGGCAGCAAACCCGCGAGAAATCCCGCGACGACAATCAGGGCAAGCTTCAACCATTCGTCGGGTCGTGGCGCATCGATCGGCAGGCTCAGGCCATAGGTGTGATCGATGTAAGGCCGCGCCAGATAAAGCCCCGCGTAGAGCGCAATGGTCCCCACGATGACGCCCGCAAGCGTCAGCAACCCGCCCTCGGCGGCCAGAAGTCCGAGAACCGTGGCGGGTGTCGCGCCGACCGAACGCAGGATCGCCATTTCGCGCCGCCGCTCGTTGAGTGTCGTCAGGATCATTGTCACCATGCCGAGCAGCGCCGTCACGACGACCATCGCCGACACGACCGACAGCGCTGTCTCGGCCGTTCCGACCAGCCCCCAAAGCTCCTGCAGCGCCACGCCCGGCATGATCGCCGAGAGCGGCTCCTCCTGGTAATCATTGATCCGCCGCTGCACCTTGAATGTCGCGAGCTTCGAGTTGAGCCCGACGAGCGCCGCCGTGATCGCGCGCGGCGTCAGGTCCATCTTGCGGACCTCATCTGCCGACACGCTTTGCCCCGGGATCGGCGCGCCGTTCTGCCAATCGATGTGAATGGCCTCGATCGCTTCGAGGCTGACGTGGACAGTCCGATCGATCGGCGTCCCCGTTTTCGCAAGGATGCCGGAAACGCGGAACGGCTTGTCTTCGTGCTCGATGAACGAAATCGATCCGACGCCGTGGGCCACGATGATCTTGTCGCCGACTTTGTAGCCTAGCTGTTGCGCCACATCCGATCCGATGACCGCATCGAAAAGGTCCTTGAACGGCGCACCGGCTGCAAACGTCATGCTCTGCCCGTGGCGGAATTTGTAGTGCGTGAAGTAGTCCACATCGGTTCCGAGCACGCGAAAGCCGTGATGGCTGTCGCCGAGCGACAAGGGCACGATCCACGACACCTCCGGCATCTTCGCGATGTCCTGATAGCTCTTCCAGGTCACGTTGTTGGTCGCGTTGCCGATCCGAAAAACGGAATAGAGCAACAGATTGAGGCTGCCGCTGCGCGCGCCGACGATCAGATCGGTGCCAGAAATGGTGTCGGCAAAGCTCTGCCGCGCGCCGGTCCGAACCTTCTCGACGCCGAGTAGCAGCATGACGCTCATCGCGATCGCCAGAACCGTCAGCAGCGCCGTCACCCAGCGATTGAGCAGCGATTGAAAGGCGAGGCGGACGATCATCATGAGCGGCCACCTCGCGTCGATACTGCGATGTCCTGCAATCGAACCACGCGATCGAAATGCCGGCCAAGCCCCTCATCGTGACTGACCATGATGACGCTCGTGTCGGCTTTTTCGCTTTGCGCGAACAGAAGCTTCAGAAAAGCCCCTTCGGTGCTGCGGTCGAGCGCCGAGGTCGGTTCGTCCGCGACAATGATCTGCGGCGCTCCGATCAG
>JBEVLH010000319.1:0-2578 GCA_040509255.1 Hyphomicrobium sp.
GCTCGTGCTCTTCGAGCGCTTCCTCGGGCGTGACGATGGAGACGAGTTCGACCTTGGAGAATTGATGCTGGCGGATCATGCCGCGCGTGTCGCGTCCCGCGGCACCCGCTTCCGAGCGGAAGCATGGCGTCCAGGCGGTGAGGCGCATCGGCAATTGGGTTTCGTCGATGATCTGTTCGCGGACGAGGTTCGTCAGTGAGACTTCGGCGGTGGGGATGAGCCAAAAATCGTTGACGGTTTTGAAGAGATCCTCAGCAAACTTTGGCAGGTTGCCGGTGCCGTAAGCGGCCTGATCCTTAACGAGCAGCGGCGGGTTGACTTCGGTGTAGCCGAATTGGCCGGTGTGCAGATCGAGCATGAAGCTGCCGATGGCGCGTTCCAAGCGCGCGAGCGCGCCTTTGGTTACGACGAAGCGAGCGCCGGAGATCCTCTGCGCGGCTTCGAAATCCATCAGCCCCAGCGCTTCGCCGATTTCGAAATGCTGCTTCGGGGCGAAGTCGAAGGTCGCGGGCGTGCCGACCTTGCGGACTTCGACGTTACCGGTCTCGTCCGTGCCGAACGGAACGTCGTCGCGCGGCGTATTCGGGATGACCGACAGCATGTCGCGAATTTCAGCGTCGAGAACGCGCTCGTCGGCTTCGCCCTTGGCGATCGCTTCTTTGAGAGCGGCGACTTCCGTCATCAGCGCCGTAGCGGTCGTGTCGTCCTTTTTAGCCTTGGCCTTCCCGATGTCCTTGGACGCCGCATTCCGTTGCGCCTGAGCCTCCTGCAACGAGGTCAACAGCGTACGGCGCTTCTCATCGAGCGCGATAATGCCAGCGGACTGCGGCGGGAGCCCGCGACGCTTCAGACCTTCATCGAAGGCTTCGGGATTTTCTCTGATCCACTTGATGTCGAACACGGGTGGCCTCTTCACGTCGAAACGGTGAGGCCGTCCTATACGATGCTTTTGGGCCGGTCCAGTCAGTCCGGGCCATTGGGATGACGCCCGCGCCGGGGCATCATCCCAATCCGCGGGTCAGTGGCAGTCCCAGACGCCGTGCGGCGTGAAATCATGGTCTTCGCAAGACTGATAGATACCGTCGCTGGGCGATGCGAAGGCGACGGTTGCGGGAATGGTGCTCACAAAAAGGGCGAAAGCGGCAACGGCGGCTTTGAGAGACGTGGTCATTTCAGTAGTCCTTCTGGGTTTGGAGTGGAATGAATTCGACAGTCCCGCCGCGCCCGTCAGACGTGTTGGCAACACTCCGCACTTCCTCAGCAGCCGGATCGAAAGATCCCGCCGTTGGGCCACTGTTTTGATTGTGCTGGAGTGTCCGCCGCGTCTTCGGTGCGCGATTGGACCTGACTAAACCGACGGCGTGCGAAGATCAGACGCCATCGACATGAGCGTTAGAGTTTAGCGGCAGTGGACGTAGGCGTGGTCCTGGCAGGCGTTGTCGTAGCTGTAGCCGGCGAATGCGAGGTTGCTGGCGGCGGCGGACAATGCGGCGGTCGCAATCGCGACCTTCAGAAACGTTGTCATTTCGATAACTCCTCGAGTTGGATGCGATGACCATGAGCCCACCAGTGCAGCGGTGCGCTCTTGCAGTCAGGTACGCACTGTCAACTCGATCCGTTACCCCTCGCGTTGCGAGAACGCACGACTAACACATTGAAAAACCGAAGAGGAGCTATGTGCGGGCTGAAGCCTTCGCCTGCTGCTTTTCGACGAAGCGAACAGCGATGATCGAAATTTCGTAGAGCCCGATCGTGGGCAAAGCCATGATGCACATGCTGAGCGCGTCGGGCGGCGTCAGCAGCGCGGCAGCCGCGAAAATCCCGACGATGGCGTAGCGGCGTCCGTTCGAAAGCGCCTGCGACGTGACGATGCCGGTGCGGGCAAGCAGCGTCAGCACGACGGGCAACTGGAACACAAGGCCGAAGCCGAAGATAAGCGTCATGATGAGAGACAGATACTCGGAGACTTTCGGCAACAGCTCGATCTCGGGCGTACCCGGGCCGGTGTTGTGCGTCAGGCCGATCGAGAACTTGATTAGCACCGGCATGGCGACGAAGTAGACCATCATCGCGCCGATAATGAACAGGATCGGCGTGGCGATGAGATACGGCAGGAAGGCGCGGCGCTCGTTGCGGTAAAGGCCGGGGGCGACGAATTTGTAGACCTGGGTGGCGACGACCGGAAACGAAAGGAAGGCGGCGCCGAACATCGCGAGCTTCACCTGCGTCATGATCTGTTCGAGAAAGTGCGTCGCGATCAGCTTCACGTGATCGTTGCCGGAGGCCCACATGTACGGCCAGACGAGCACGTTGTAGATGTGGCCGGCGACGGAGAAGCACAGCAGAAACATGACGACGAACGCGCCGAGCGCCCAGATGAGTCGCTCGCGCAGCTCGATCAGGTGATCGAGCAAAGGAGCTTTGCTGGCGTCGATTTCGTCCTGGCCATCGCGCAGGGGTTCGTTGTCCGAGGCGGACGGCAACCGCTCCTGCATCGGGTCAGGACTCCGTTTTTTCGGGAGACGGAGACTTTTCGGCCGCCATTTCGGACGCCGGCGTCGGGAGTGGAGGCAATGGG
>JBEVLH010000320.1:0-4947 GCA_040509255.1 Hyphomicrobium sp.
AGCGCGACTTCGAGAGCCCTGTCGGAGCCGATGGGGCAGGCCGGGTGCTCGCGCGGGAAATCGCGAGCGAGATGGGCGACGAGGCGTTGCGCTTTCTCCGTATTGTCCCGCATCACGGCGATGATCGACGCGACATCGACGTCGGCATGATCGTCGTGCCAGCAATCGTAATCCGTTACCATCGCGACGCTCGCGTAGCAGATCTCGGCCTCGCGCGCGAGCTTGGCCTCCGGCATGTTCGTCATGCCGATAACGTCGCAGTCCCACGAGCGATAGAGATTGCTCTCCGCCCGCGTTGAAAATTGCGGGCCTTCCATCGCCAGATAGATGCCGCCGCGATGCACCTTGATCTTCTCCGCCTTCGCCGACTTTTCGAGCGCCTTGAACAGCAGCGGACTGATCGGATCGCCCATTGCCACGTGCGCCACGCACCCGTTTCCGAAGAATGATTTTTCGCGCGCGAACGTCCGGTCGATGAACTGATCCGGGAGAACGAAATCGCCGGGCCTATATTTCTTCTTCAGCGATCCGCACGCCGAGACCGACACGAGATCCGTGACGCCGGCCCGCTTCAGCACATCTATGTTGGCTCTATAGTTGATACCGGTCGGAGTGAGTTTGTGGCCACGCCCATGTCGCGGCAGAAACCGGATAGGAAGGCCGTCGATGTCGGCGAACAGAATCTCATCTGAAGGCGCACCCCAAGGGCTGTCGATCGCTTTCCATTCGGCATTGGCGAGACCCGGCAACTGATAGAAACCGCTGCCGCCTACGATGCCGAGAACCGATGCCGTCATCCCCATCACTCCGTCGTCCGATACTCCCGCCCCATTAAAAGAAAAAGGCCCCGCGCGCGAGGCCTTCTAGTTTGCAAATCGTCACAAGCGCCCTGGTCAGTGCTTAATGCTGGCCCAGATCCGCTTCTTGCCCAGATAGAGCAAGCAAGTGGTGACGATTAGGTAGAGAATGACCTGCCATCCAATCCGTTTGCGCGTATCGAGCGACGGATCCGCCGCCCATGACAGAAATGCGACAACGTCGTGGGAATAGTGATCGACCGTCGAGGGCGTGCCGTCGGTGTAGGCGACGACGCCGTCCGACAGCGGAGGCGGCATGCTGATCTGATGGCCCGCAAAGACCCTGTTGTAGAATTTCCCGTCCGTCAGTTTGAAGCTCGCGGGCGCCTCCGAATATCCGTTCAGGAGCGCATAGACGTAATCGGCCCCGGCTTCCTGATACGAAGAAGCGATATCACCCAGCATCAGGAACGGGTGGATCCACCAGCTCGGACTGCGCTCGATCCCGCGGGCTCTGGCAATCAGGGAAAGGTCCGGCGGCAAGGCGCCGTTTTGCACCGCGCGGGCCTCCTGATCGTTGTGATAGGGACCGCGGATCGGATCGGAAAGCAGCGGCGGCCGCTCGAACATCTTACCTTCGTCGTTCGGCCCGTCGGTGATCTGGTTCGGCCAGCTTTTCGCGAGATCTTTGACCGCCGCCTCCGGAAATTCCGGGCCGCCTGGCTGCACCAAGTTGCGAAACGCGAGATGCTTGAGAGCATGACAGTTCGAGCAGACTTCCTTGTAGACCTGGAAGCCACGCTGCAGCTGAGCCTTGTCGAACTGGCCGGTGAATCCGGAAAACGACCACTTCTGCCGCTCGATCTCGGGATGGCCGCCCTCCTCCGCTAAGGCGCTCGTGAACGTCAGCGCAGCAGACAGGGCGATCGAAACGGCGAGGAACGTGCTCTTTCTCATTGCTCGTTCCTCATCGCGTCTCAGGCGCGGCGGTCACGCCTGCGGGCAGCCCCCCGCCACCCTTGGCGAGCACCGATTCCGTAATCGAACGTGGCAATCGTCGCGGCGTCTCGATCAGACCGATGATCGGCATGGCGACGAGGAAGAACAGGAAGTAGCAGAGCGTAAAAATCTGCGATGCCACGACATAGACGCCCTCGGCGGGCTTCGAGCCAAGATAGCCGAGCGCGACGCAGGTGAAGAGGAAGAACCAGAAGAACCATTTGAAGATTGGCCGGTACTTCGCCGAACGCACCCGCGAGGTATCGAGCCACGGCGCGAACGCGATGACGATGACCGCGGAAAACATCGCGATGACGCCGCAAAGCTTGGCGTACTGGCCGAGCGGAACGCCAAGGAATGAGCTCGTGAACGCGCGCAGAATTGCGTAGAACGGCAGAAAATACCATTCCGGCACGATGTGCGGCGGCGTCACCAGCGGATTGGCTTCGACGTAATTGTCGGCGTGGCCGAGATAGTCGGGCACGAAGAATACGAACCACGCGTAAAGCAGCAGGAACGCGAAAATCCCGACCGAATCTTTCGCCGTCGCATAGGGGTGCATCGGCACGCAATCCGTCGGCTCTTTGAGGTCGAGCCCCGTCGGATTGTTCTGCCCGACGACGTGCAGCGCCCAGACATGCAAGCCAACAACGCCCGTCAGCACGAACGGCAAGAGGTAGTGCAGCGAGAAGAAGCGATTGAGTGTCACGCCTGAGACGGCGTAGCCGCCCCACAGCCACTCGACGACCGCGGTTCCGAGGCCATTGTAAATCGTGTCGAGAGCCGAGAAGAGGTTGGTGATGACTGTCACGCCCCAGAAGCTCATCTGCCCCCACGGCAGCGTGTAGCCCATGAACGCCGTCGCCATCATCAGCAGCATGATGATCACGCCGAGAACCCACAGCACCTCACGTGGCGCCTTGTAGGAGCCGTAGTAGAATCCGCGGAAAATATGGACGTAGACGGCGAAGAAGAACATCGACGCGCCGACCGAGTGGAGATTGCGGATCAGCCAGCCGTAATTCACGTCGCGCCGGATATGCTCGATGGAATCGAACGCCGCCGTCGCGCTCGGCTGATAGTGCATGGCGAGGATCACGCCCGTGATGATCTGCCCGAACAGGATCAGCGTCAGGATGCCGCCGAAGGTCCAGAGATAGTTGAGGTTCCGCGGCGTCGGATAATCGATGAACTGGTTCTTCATCACGCGGCCGATCGGCAGCCGCTCGTCGAACCATTTGCCCCAGCGCGTCGTCGCCACGTAATTCGAGGTTCGGCCTCCCATGTGCTGTCTCCCCTACCCGATCTTGATCTTGGTATCGGCCGCAAACGCGTAGGTCGGCACTTCCAGATTGCGCGGCGCCGGGCCTTTCCGAATGCGTCCCGACGTGTCGTATTGCGAACCGTGGCACGGGCAGAACCAGCCGCCGAATTCACCCCGCTCGTCGCCCATGGCCTGCCCTTTCGGAATGCAGCCGAGGTGGGTGCAGATGCCGATCAGCACGATCCAGTTTTCGTGGCCCTTGATCGTACGGTTGGCGTCCGTTGCCGGATCATCGGCCGGCAGGTTTTCGTTGCGCGCGAGACCGTCCGGCAAATTTTTGACGTTGACGTCGACCGCCGACTGGATCTCCGCCTTCGTGCGGTTGCGAATGAAGACCGGCTTGCCCCGCCACAACACGGTGATGGCCTGGCCTTCCTTGACCGGCGCCAGATCGACCTCGACCGAGGACAGCGCCATCGTGCTGGCGTCGGGGTTCATCTGCTGGATGAAAGGCCAAAGAAGAGACGCCGCGCCAATCGCCGCGAACGCATTGCCGGCCACCACCAGAAAATCCCGGCGGTGCGGCTCCAAGGCATCTGTGCTCACGCACGCCTCCCGCATTGGGAACCAGAGCCGCAGGCTTGCCGATCGATCGGGTTCTCCCCGACGCCGTTGCCTATTTTTTGGCCTCTAGCTCGCTCGTTTCTTTCCCTGGCGATGTTTTGACAGCGTTTGATCCTGCTATCAATCTCAAACCGCGACAAAAAGTGAGAGGCAATTTGGCGCATATGTCGCAGTAGACAGAATTTGATGGCAACGCCCAGAGACCACGAGATGCGCCTCGCTCTCTATCAACCCGACATCGCACAGAACACGGGAACGATTCTCCGCCTCGGCGCGTGCTTCGGCGTGCCCGTCGATGTCATCGGACCAACCGGATTCGACATGAGCGATCGCTCGCTGAAGCGCGCCGCGCTTGATTATCTGCCGTTTGTCGACCTCAGCCGGCATGTCAGCTTCGACGCTTTCATGGATCAGCGCTCGGCTGACGCGGCAATGGTCGGCCGTCTCGTGCTACTTACGACCAGGGCGACGACTGCTCATGTCGATTTCCAATTCGCACCCGGCGACACGCTGCTGCTCGGCCGTGAAAGCGCTGGCGTCCCCGATAGCGTGCACGCGCGCGTCGATGCGCGCATCACAATCCCCATGAGGCCCGGCCTCAGATCGTTGAACGTCGCCGTTGCTGCCGCCATCGTCCTCGGCGAAGCGCTGCGCCAGACCGGCGGGTTTCACACCTCGGACGCGCCCTCCCTGTCGCACACGTGACACGCGCATGCTGCATCTCTGACGCAGACGCACACCAATCACCGAAATCCATGCCGTTCGAAACGTTTTTAACGATTGCCGGCGCGACGTCGGCGCTTCTGCTGATCTCAGGTCTGGTTGCAGGTCGAGCCTACGGTGAATGGCGGATATGGCCGGCACCGCCCGTCGGTTCCCTCAAAAGCTTCGCCTTCTGGACGCTCTTTCGTACCCTCAACGTCGCCGTTCTGGCGCTGGCCTGCGAACGCTTCCTGACGACGCTATCGGGAGGGTTGGTCCCAGTGCGGGTCGCGCTGGCCGTTGTATCGATCGCGGCAGGCGTCGCCTACGTCTATACGCTTTGGTCGCTGGGACGAAAGGCAACCTACTGCCAAGCCAGCGGCCTCGCGACCGGCGGTGTCTATCGCTGGACCCGCAATCCGCAATACGCCACGGCGATCCTGGCATTCGCGACGTTGGGCTTGGCGGCCTGGACCTGGGACGCGACCCTCCTCGCGGCATCCCTCGTCATCGTCTACGCGATGATGGCGACGACCGAAGAGCCTTGGCTCGAGGCGCGCT
>JBEVLH010000321.1:0-4336 GCA_040509255.1 Hyphomicrobium sp.
CAAGAAGGGCTAAGGCTTACCTCTCCTCTCGTCTCTTCACTTGGCCGGGCAACAAAAAGCCCGGCCTTTTTTATGGGCCGAGCTCGAGTTTTGTTGGGTTCGCTCGCCTTAGCGGGCAGGACGGGCCCGGCGATCGTCGTCGCGACGCTTCATGAACTTTGGCGCGTCGGCCTTGCCCCAGGACGGGCGTCCTTCGCTCTGACGGTCGCCAGCGTGCTTGCGCGGTGCGTAACCGCCATCGCCCTTTGCGCCGGCGGCGTCACGGTGGCGTCCCGCGGATGCGTGGTTGCGATCGCCGTGCGGTTTCTCGGCCTGGCGGGCGGGACGATTGTCACCCCGGTGCTCGCCACGACGTTCGGCCGGGCGATGTTCGCCGGTCGGACGTTCGGCTGAGCGATGCTCATTGGAACGGCCTTGGCCGCCATTGCCGCCCCGCTGATCGGCCGAGCGGTGCTCGCCGCGATGGGCGTTGTCACGTTGCGGACGATCGCGCCGGACATGATCGGGGCGCGGGCGGTGTTCGCGATCGGTTACACCGAACGTTGCGCCACCAGCCGCGATGGGTGCGTCACTTGCGGGGGCGCGGGGCCTACGGTCGGCGGCTGCGTGCGAACGGTCGCCCGAACGCTCGCTCCTGGGCCGGCTTTCGCCCGCGTGGTGGTTCGGCCGCGAGCCGCGATGGCCATTTTCACCACCACGACTGCCGCGGTTGCCGTCCCGGCGGGGAGCGCTGTCCTCGCGGTGCGCACGGCGTTCCGGCATCGGCAGCGTTTCGCCGCCGACGTCGTCGATGACTTCAATCGGCTGCTTCATCATCTTTTCGATGGCGCGGACTTCCTGGCGCTCGGACGGATCGCACAGCGAGATCGCGATGCCGTTCGTGCCTTTACGTGCGGTGCGGCCGACGCGGTGAACGTAGGTTTCCGGATCGAGCGGCATTTCGAAGTTGATCACGTGGGTGATGTTCGAAACGTCGATGCCGCGTGCCGCGATGTCGGTCGCGACGAGGACGCGGGTGTGGCCCATCATGAAATCATTGAGGGCGCGCTGGCGGGCGTTCTGCGCCTTGTTGCCGTGGAACGCGCTGGCCGAAATTCCGGCCATGGCGAGACGATCGGCGACGCGATCGGCGCCCCGCTTCGTGCGGGTGAAGACGATGACGCGTTTGGCGGCTTCGTCGTTCAGGATGGTGTGCAGGCGGCTTTGCTTCTCTGCCGATCTAACGATCATGATTTTCTGATCGATGCGGTCGACGACCATGGTCTTGGTCGAGAGATCGACGCGATAGGGGTCCTGCAGGATGTCGTAGGCGAACTTCTTGATCTCGGTCGGCATCGTTGCCGAGAAGAGAGCCGTACGGCGCTTCATCGGAATGAGCGAAACGATTTTCTTGATGTCGCGAATGAAGCCCATGTCGAACATGCGGTCGGCTTCGTCGATGACGAGCGTTTGCACGCCGGAAAGATCGCAGCTGCGCATGTTAACGTGGTCGAGCAGGCGGCCCGGCGTCGCCACGAGGACGTGCACGCCACGCTTCAGGGCATTGATCTGCGGGCCCTTGCTGACACCACCGAGCACGACGGCGCGGCGGATATGCATATTGCGAGAGAGGCTCGCGACTTCCTGGTCGATCTGGACTGCGAGTTCACGCGTCGGCGCGAGAATGAGAGCGACGACATGCTTGTAGCCAGGCTCGATACCGTTCGCCGCGATCTTCTGAAGGATCGGGAGGAGGAATGTCGCGGTCTTGCCGGAACCGGTCTCGGCCATGCCGAGGAGGTCGCGGCCCTCAAGTTGCGGCGGAAGCGCCTGTGCCTGGATAGGCGTCGGCGTCGTGTACCCGCACTGCGTCAGGGCACGCGAAAGAGGCTCGGCAAATCCGAACGCCTCGAAGGTCTGAGTTGTCAAAGTGAAAGAGTTCCCAAGGGCTTCTAGGCCCGCGCATCTCGTGCCGGGGCTAGTCCCATGGCCCACACCGGCGCTTTCGGGGTGTGGCCTTGTCTATAAGGATTGATCTCAATGCAGGGTCGAGCGCGGTAGTTGAACCGCTTGGAGTGGCACGAGGACCCGAGCGCCATCAGAGAGCAATGCGTGCTGTATCATTGTGTTCGGATGGGAAGTCAAGAACGATCATTGGTTTAGCGGCGGCTGTGTCGCTCGGACGCGGCGCCGCCAAGGTCGGTAATGGCGCGGCGCATGGCGTCCATTACACCGGGTTCCGTCATCGAATGACCGGCATGGTCGATGATTTCGAGGCGCGCCGCGGGCCACGCCTGGGCGATGGCGTAGGCGTTTTTCGGGGGGCAGAGCAGGTCGTATCGGCCCTGAACGATGACGCCCGGGATATCTCGAAGCCTGCCGACATTTGACAGCAACTCACCGTGGGCCAGAAAAAAGCTGTTCTTGATATAGTGGGCCTCAATGATCGGGGTCGGCGGCAAGCGGGCGCCGTCGGTGACGCTGTCGGGAATGGCCGCGTGTTTGGGGGCCAGTTCGGAAAGGGCTCGCTCGTAGGCGTTCCAGGCATGAGCCGCGTGCGTACGCTCAGGGCCGTCAGGGCCGGTCAGGCGCGTGACATAGGCGGCCAGCGGTTCGCCGCGGTCTTCGGGCGGAAGCTGCCGGCAGAAGGCTTCATAGAGCTCGGGACGAAAGATCTGGGGGCCGTCGATGAAGGCCCAGCGGACTTCCTCGTCGGTGCCGAGAAACAGCGCGCGCAGGACGAGCGCAGAAACCCGCTCCGGGTATCGTTCGGCGTAAGCCAGGCCAAGCGTCGACCCCCATGATCCGCCGACGACCATCCACCTGTCGATGTCGAAATGGCTGCGCACGTGTTCGAGATCGGCAACGAGATGGTCCGTCGTATTGGCGTCACAC
Source organism: Hyphomicrobium sp. (assembly GCA_040509255.1). Classification (GTDB taxonomy): domain Bacteria; phylum Pseudomonadota; class Alphaproteobacteria; order Rhizobiales; family Hyphomicrobiaceae; genus Hyphomicrobium_B. Next base: position 2,875 of record JBEVLH010000321.1, read on the forward strand.
GAGAGATACGGGTGGCTACGGCCGGCGCCGCGCTGATCGACGAGGAAGACGTGGTCGCGGGCCGGGTCGAACAGCGTGCGATGAAGAGCCTGCGATCCGCTTCCGGGGCCGCCGTGGAGAAAGACGACCGGCCGTCCGCCTCGCAAACCGATCTCCTCGACATAGACCCAATGGCCATCGCCAACGTCGAGCATGCGGGCATCAAAAGGGCGGAACGATTCAGGCAGGGTCTTCATTCACTCTGCTGAGCATGCTTTTTCTGAAACGACAAGGTCGGCGGCCGAGCGGCTTCAACCTGGGCGAGAGGCGTGCACGTATCTCTTTCGAATCTCCGTCCGCGGCATTTGGCGGTGTCAGGCGGTCGGCGGAAAACGCGGGGTTTAGTAAACCGCCGATTGACGAAATTCCTCACGATGCCTACGTGCACCCGGCTGTATCAATCGGTGCGGTGCGCTATATTCGGCGAGGCGTCGGGTTTCAACGGAGTACTGACATGATCCAGAGCCACTTTCGGAAAGCGCATCGCGCTTCGGTTTTCGCCGCCACGCTCGCCGCCGCGACGGGATTTAGCGCAATGGGCTACTCTGCTGCACATGCAGAGTCGGCGATGCTCGTCGGCACGTGGGCCGGAAACGGGTCGATCAATTTCGCGTCGGGCTCGAAAGAGAATGCGCGCTGCCGGGCGCACTTCGCCAAGACCGGCGAGCGAAGCTACGAAATGTCGGCATCCTGCGCGACGCCATCGGCCAAGGTCGATCAGTCGGCGCAGCTGACGAAGGTCGGCGCCAACAGCTATGTCGGAAGCTTCTTCAATCAGCAGTACAATACCGGCGGCTCGATCCGCATCACGGTGTCGGGTCAAACGGGTGCCGTCAGTCTTTCGGGTGAAGCCGGCACCGCGTTCTTCCGTCTGCGGAAGTATTGAGGGCTGCATTGGCGCCGTTGGGCGCAGCGGTGTCGTTCACCCCTGGGCCGTTGACCGTCGTCGCGGATGGCCGCCGTCGCGGCGATGAGGGGCGTTTTGGAGTTTGCGGCCCCAGAGCATATTGACGCCGTTGTTTGGCGGTAGTGGCAAGCCTCTGTGGGATCGGGAGGCATTATGCGGGTATTGGGCGCCATCGTATCGACGATCGTTCTGCTGATCGTCGAGCTGATCCTGACGATCCTCGTCTACACCGCTCTCAACGTTTACAGCTTCGAACTTTTCGGCAGGCTGGTGCGGTTCGCTGGCACGGTGCTGGAGACGATGGCGGGGCTGGTCGAACGCTTCTTTTCGGGCTCATCGAGCACCGCGTACGCGAGCCTCTTCGGCGAGCTCGGGCCGAAGTCGATGCTTCTTCTGCTGATCGGTCTCATCGTTGCGGCGATCGTGCGTCTGCTGACGAGTTTGGTTCGGGAGTTGGCGCACGGTTAAGGCAACGTGTCGTCGGCCGAATTGCCCAGCCAACCGATGTGTTCAAGC
>JBEVLH010000322.1:0-4436 GCA_040509255.1 Hyphomicrobium sp.
GATGCCTCTGTATGGCTTTTTGCTCGAAAACGGTTTGGGCGGTCCCCGTAATCTTCCCGACGCCCGGCGTTGGTACCAGAAGGCCGCCGAAGCGGGCGATCGCGTTGGCATGTACGATTACGGGCTCGCTTTAATTCAGGGAAAGGGCGGGCCCCGTATGACCACCGAGGGGCGGGCATGGCTCAAAAAGGCCGCCGACTTGGGAGATCCGGACGCCAGGAGATATCTGAAGCGCAATCGCAGTGGCGGACGCCGTGCCGTGCCAAAGCGCTCCTCGAACTCTTTCGGCGGAGGATTTCTGCCCTTCTGAGCGTCGATGCCGAGATCGCTGACCCGAACTACGTTCCAAACCCTTTCGGCGATGCAGAGCGCTCGTCGCGCCGCTCGCATCAAGCCTGCGGATCGCGCCCGTGCCAGTGCGCGTGGTGATGCGCATGTGTCGGCAAATAGGCACCCGGCTTGAACAGCTTGTCGTAATACTCCGTATCGAGGTGGTGAGCCTGCAGATACATGAGGATGGAGACCGACGGGATCGTCGCAGGAAATTTGCCGAACGTGTCGAACATGTATTGAGCCTGCAGCGCGATAAGCGCCTTGAAGCGCTCATCGTGCAGGGCCGCACTCGCGCGCACTGTCGGCGTATCTTTCCAAGGGCCGGGTGTCTCGGCATTGAACGGACCTCCCGGACCGAACTTCCGCTGCACCAGCGCCTCGACTGCCTCCCGCAGGTCTTTGTAATGAGGCGGCGTGAAGGACGTGAAAACGCCTTCGAGCCCGGTCGGATTGGGCTGCGGCCATCGCGGGTCCTGATCATAGCGGAAGCCGAGCCCCGGAACCTCGGGATCGCCGCTGGCGCCGAGAACGGTCAGACGGTCGATGCCGTCGTAGATCCAGCCGCCGAGCCCAAGCGCCTGCAAGAGCAGTTGTCCCGCGAACGGCCCGATCGCAAGTTCGGCCGACAATTCCGCAAGCGAGTACTGGTCGACGAACGACAGCGGATAGGGGTTCTCGACGTCGACGATGTCCTTGAACTCTTCGATGCCGGGAATGCGACGGTTGTTGATGTCGTCGTAAATCGTAAAGCCGTTCTGGGCATAGAATGCGATGTTGAGCAGCACGTGCTGCGCGAGGTCGCCGACCGGAAAGATCAACAGCGAGCCAGGACCGTTGCCGACCCAGGTGTTGTGCCCTTCCATGTACGGTTCGCGATTGGGAATATAGAGCCGCTTGTCGGAGAGCTTGCGGATTTGCGATTGATGGGCGGCGAGCAGGCTCTCGAGATCGATGGCGCCATCGGCGTCCCGCTCCACGGGCACGGGCGTGTCTCGCGTTTCGAAGATATACGTGCCGCTATCGTCCGTGAAAAAAACCTCGGCGGTATGAAAGCCCGCCGCCGAAGGAAACGTCCGACCTCCGGCCGCGCCCGGATAATTCGAGAGATGAGGCGCATATCGCTCGTGCCGTGTGATGCTCTCGTGCCAGCCGGTTTTGCCGGCGACCGTTGTGACAAGCAGCAGCCGCTCCAACTCGGACAGCGGCTCCGGCTTGAAACGCGATTTGTATTTGAGCGTCCCGTCCGGGATTTCGGCGCCGCGAAAAAAGCGTCGCGAGCGTCTCTGAAATAGAGCGTCGGTCAGCGGGTAGCGAACCAGCTCTTTGAGGGCCTCGCGCTCGAACTGCGTCAGGCGAAGCGGCGACGCGTCTGCCGCCTTTTCGATGGAATCACTCGGCGTCGATATGGTCGTCAATTCCTGGCCTCCTGACAGGCGCGGGCGTGGCGGCCGGCGCTGATGCACGTTCGCGAAACGGAGCGCAATTTAGAACGAAGCCGTTCCCACTTCGACCCTTTCGCGCCGCTGGAAGCGCTCTTTTGTAGATATGCATCAGAGAAACTCTTGACCTTCTCCGACATGACGGACGTGATGCCTGCAAGGATCGCCAAAAATTCACGACGCCAGCTTGCAGGCCAAGGTCGCGGGTCGGCGGCCCCGTCGATCCAACCTCCAATGCGCCGCGCCGGGAGAAAACGCGTTGATCGTCCGTCCAAAGGCCACCCTGTTCGACATTCTCTTTGCGGTCCGCGGCTCGATTGCGCTGCGAGTAGCGTGGCGCTGCCTGTTCATCACCGCGCTCGCCTGCGTGGTCGTCGCGACAGGCGACTTTCACCTGGAGACGATGACGCACTTCGGTACTGCTCCCTTCGGCCTGATCGGCATCGCGATCTCCGTATTCATGAGCTTCAGAAATAGCGCCGCCTACGATCGCTGGTGGGAAGGGCGTAAGCTATGGGGCGACCTATTGGTTCAGGTTCGCTCCTTGAGCCGCGAACTGTCGGACCTCGACGAAGAGACCAAGAAGCGCATTTTCATCCCGCTCATCGCTTACGCGCACGCGCTTGCTGCGCGCCTTCGCGGCGAGGATGAAGTCGCCGCGGTCAAGCCCTGGAGCGTCGTCGTCTCGCCCGGCCCGAACGTCTGCGATGTCATCCTGCGCCAGATCGGTGGCGAACTCATCGCACTCAACAAGGCTGGCACATTGTCGGGCTGGCGCTACGCGTCCGCCGACCTCCGTCTGAATGCTATCGCCAGCGTCCAGGCCGGGTGCGAGCGCATCAAGTCCACGCCTCTGCCGTTCGCCTACACGCTTCTCATTCACCGGACCGTATATCTGTTCTGCGGATTGCTGCCGTTCGCCCTAGCGCCCGAACTGCAGTGGGGAACGCCGATTATCGTGGCCTTCATCAGCTACACCTTCTTCGGCCTCGACGCGATCGGCGACGACTTGGCCGAACCCTTCTCGAATGCCGACAATGGTCTTCCGATCAATGCGCTCGTTCGCGCGCTGCAGCGGGAAGTCATGGACTTCCTCGATCTCGCGCCGCTTCCCGACGAGCTACAACCCGTCGATTACGTTCTGCTTTGATGCCTACTTGAACAGCGACGTCAGCGAGAACGTCGAAGCGACCACGATCGGCGGGTTCTCCGCGACCTGCGGATAGGGTTCGTCGATATAGGCGTTGACGCCCGTCGCGCGCCCACTTTTGATCAGCGACGCGACATAGGCCCAGCCCTTTGGCTCGAGCCCGAGACACGCTTCCGACATTTCGCCTTTGAGCCGCTCATGAATCGCGATGTTGCCGCGCGCCAGGATCGAGGCTGTCTGCCGGCTCGTGAATTTGTCCTTGTTCCAGAGCTTGGTCAGATAAATGCCGGCGACGTTGCGCTTCGTCTTCGGACCCCATGTGACACGCGGCCCCGAGCCGAACGAATATTCCCCTGGCGGCAGTGGCCCGACGGCGCGTGTCGCAAGGCAATCGGGATCGGGATTGTTCCGGCACATTTCACGCCCCGAAATCGCCCAGGCGATCGTCTGCCCATGCACCCCGGGATCGTTTGAAATGACGAAAAGACGCCCGGTGCGGATCGTGTAGCCAAGACGGAAGTTGGCCGCCGCAGCAGGCACTTCATGCACCACATCTTCAAACGGATTGCAGATCTCGCCGCCAGTCAGCTTGCGCGGATAGCCGTTGAGCTGGATGGTGACAAAGTCGACGCCCGGCGCGCAATCCCACTGCGGCAGCGGTTTTTTGTTGAGGACGGAAATGGCCGGGCCGGCGATTTTCGCCGTCTGCTTGGGCGTGGGCGCGATCGAGGGTTTCCAGTCGATGGGCGGTTGCGCGGCGTCCGCCGCATCCGGCTCGGCCTTCGGCATGTGCCGGATCTGCTCGCACTTGGCCGATAGTTTCGGAGGATGGATCTGTTTCACGGCGAGCCGCCGCGCCACCGCGCTGCTCGCGCCCGCTTTGACGTATGCAAGGATCAAGGCCTGTTGGACTTCGATTTGTTCCTGCGAAAGCTCGAAGATGCAATCTTCATAGATCTGGTCGCCGACCTCACCGAAGAAATCCGCGATCTGGCCCGCAGCCTCGGCCGCCGAGGGTTGGGCCGGAGCCGTCGCCTGCTGGGCGAGGCTGGGGCCGGCCGGGTCGAGAACAACGCCGACCGCCAGCAGGATCACGACGGCAAAGCGGTGCCACGCGCGGCGCCTGGCGAGGTTCGCCCCCTGCGTTCCGCGATGCGTTACCGCCGGCGCCTTGGCGTCCGGTTGCCCAAAAGTGGCGTAATCCCTTCCCATGCCTCTCCCTAACCCAAAAGTCAGGGCAACAGCGAGGCTATCCCCAAATTTCAACGGTTGCCCCTGGGCTGCGACAACCCCGCTGGGGCCGTCGGAACGTGTCCCCGCCAAAAAAAATTCTGCGCGCCGATCCAATCAGCACGCAGAACCAGCCGTCCCTCGATAAACTCAGAGGCTGGAGTCAGCGCCAGCCGCGATGGCCCCAATGGCCGCCGCCATGACCGTAATAGCCACGCCCGCCCCTAGTGCGGGGGCCGCGCCAATAGCCATATCCATACGGATAATACCCGGCATAATCCGGA
>JBEVLH010000323.1:0-3458 GCA_040509255.1 Hyphomicrobium sp.
CGAGCGAGACGTTGATCCGCCGCACACCCGCACCGTAAAGCTCACCGGCATATTTCTCGAGCTGGCTGCCATTCGTTGTCAGCGTCAATTCGTCGAGCGCGCCCGTTTCGAGATGCCGCCCGAGCGCGCGGAACAGCCAAAGGATATTGCGGCGCACCAGCGGCTCGCCGCCGGTGATCCGAAGCTTCCGCACCCCGTGCCGGACAAAGGCCGCGCACAGCCGGTCGAGCTCTTCGAGGGACAGCAGATCTTTCTTGGGCCGAAACGTCATGTGCTCGGTCATGCAATAGACGCAGCGGAAATCGCACCGGTCCGTCACCGAGACGCGCAGATATTCGATTGCCCGCCCGAACGGGTCGATCAGCGGCTTCTCGGCGATGTGAGCAAGGTCGCCCTGCATGAAAACCTTCTCCCGGAAGGACATTGACGCTTTATATCGTGCTTTGGACGGCTTAGAGCAAGCTATGCCCTCGCGTCACGTTATCTCGCATCGTAGAAAGACGTGCTGACGGGGAGGAAATCATGAAAAATTCCGTAGGGTATTTTGTGTTGGGGTTCGTCGCGGCCGCCGTGATTTGGCTGATTGCGGTGCGGGTCCTGGGCGACCAATTGCTCAACACCTTCGCCCGTTTCAGTGGTCATTAGGCACGCTGCCGCACCCGGTTGAACGGCCCGACGGTCCTGGCGATCAGGGCCGCGATATTGTCGATATCGTTAAGATCGAACACCGGCTTGCCATGGGCATCGACCTCATAATCCGCCGCGATCGCGAGAACCAGCGGATCGGTCGGCGCCAGCAACTTCTCCGGCGCGACCGCCGCGCGCCGAACTTCGATCTTCGGGATGTTCGCCGCCTTGTAGCCTTCGACCAGGATGATGTCTGACGGGTGCAGCCGCGCTGCCACCATCTCGAGCGCCGGTTCACCTGCGGATTCGATTTCTTCGATGAAGGCGACCCGCGACCCCGAGACGATCGCCGTCTCGGATGCGCCCGCCGCACGATGGCGCGACGTATCGCTGCCCGGCGCGTCGATATCGAACTTGTGGTGCGTGTGCTTGATCGTCGCCACGCGCAAGCCTTCGCCCGAAAAATGGGTCGCGAGCTTTTCGATCAACGTCGTCTTGCCGGAGTTCGACCAGCCGGCAATACCAAACAGCGGCAGTGCTCCGGACGTTGGAAAGGCTTTGCCCACGATGGTCATCCTTCTATCGACTTTGCAGCGAGGACACGGGCAGCGGCGAGATCGTCAGGCGTATTGATGTTGAAGAACGGGTCGATCTCCTGACCATCAATGTCGCGCATCGGAAAGGCCACCGCAACAGCATTGAGGTCGGCCGCGAGCCGGTCGACGCTTAAAGCCCGCCGCGCAAGGGCTTCCGCTATTGCACTCCGGGCATTGGTCGGCCAGAGCCCAATGGTCGGATGCCGCCGATCCGACGACATCGCGATCGCGACCCCGCCATTTCGCGCTGCATCAAGACGGGCGACGAAGTCACTCGGAAGAAACGGTACATCCGACGACGCCGTTGCGATCAGCTTGACGTCGGGCGCCGCTTCGCTCGCCCAGTCCATCGCGGCCAGAAGTCCGCTCAATGGTCCCAGTTCCGCATTCTCTCGATCAGGGATCGTTTCGATCCCGAACTGCGCGAACCGCGCCGCATCGCCATTGACGTTGAGTACGAGCCGCCCAACCTGTGGAGCAAATCGCGCGACGACGCGCGCCAGTAAGGACCGCCCGCCGAGATCGGCCAGAGCCTTGTCGCCGCCGCCGAAGCGCCGCGAGCGACCGCCTGCCAGGATGACGCCAAGGATGTGATCGCGAGCCGGCATGGGTGACGCTTAGGCTGGCTTCAAACCGGCTGCAAGCGACCTGTTTGCGGGGTTGCAGCGATGCCTCCGCCAAGGCCGCTTCCCACCGGCGCTTACGCGACTTATATCGCGCTGATGAAATGCGACGCCGTTTCGGCGCCCCCCGGGAGACACTCATGCCAATCGATAAGACACAGGTGCTGCAAGCCCTGCGTCGGGTCAAAGGCCCAGATCTTGAAAGCAACATCGTCGATTTGGGCCTCGTGTCGGAGGTCTTCATCAAGGACGACCATCCATATTTCTCGATCACGATCCCGGCGAACCGCGCCGAAGAACTTGAGCAATTGCGCCTCGCCGCCGAAAAAGTCGTCTCCGAAATCGCCGGTGTTTCCGGTGTCACCGCCGTCTTGACCGCCGAAGCTCAGGCCGGACGTACGCCCGCCCCGACCCGCGACACACGCGTCGCCGGCGGCCCGGTCAAAGCAGTCTCCGGACCGCGACCGGAGCATCCGCGCGTGCAGGCAGCGCGTGCCAAGGGTGCTGAAGGCGATGGCGCCGGTCCGCGCCAGGCGGCCGCCGCAGCTCAGCCCGCTGCTAAAACCCAGGCCATTCCTGGCGTCCAGCACGTTATTGCGGTGGCGTCCGGCAAGGGCGGCGTCGGCAAATCGACCGTCGCCGTCAACCTCGCGCTCGGCCTGCAAGCCATCGGCCTGAAGGTCGGCATCGTCGATGCTGATATTTACGGCCCCTCGCAACCGAGGCTGCTCGGCATCACCGGCAAGCCCAAGGTCGCCAACGGCAAGACCATCACGCCGCTCGAAGGCTGGGGTTTGAAAGTGATGTCGATGGGCTTTCTCGTTGACGAAGGCACGCCCGTCGTCTGGCGCGGACCTATGGTCGTCTCGGCCTTGAGTCAGATGCTGCGCGAAACCGATTGGGCTGGCACGACGGGCGATCTCGATGTTCTCGTCATCGACATGCCGCCCGGCACCGGCGACGTGCAGCTGACCATTTCCCAAAGCGTTCCGCTCTCGGGCGCCGTCGTCGTCTCGACGCCGCAGGACTTGGCCCTGATCGACGCCCGCAAGGGCATCGCCATGTTCAAGCGCGTCGAGGTTCCGATCCTCGGTATCGTCGAGAACATGAGCTACTTCCTCTGCCCGAAGTGCGGCGAGCGCTCAGACGTGTTCGGCCACGGCGGCGCCCACGACGAAGCAGACAAACTCGGCGTGCCGTTCCTCGGCGAAGTCCCGCTTCACATGGACATCCGCGAGACCTCCGACAGCGGCAAGCCCGTCACCGTCGCCGCGCCGGAAAGTCAGTACGCTGGCATTTTTCGAGACATTGCGGCACGCACGTGGGGCGAGGTCGAACGCGCCAAGGGCACACTTACACCGCCACCGCTGCTCGAAATCGCCGATGGCGGCAAGACATTGAAGGCGGCGTTCCCCGATGGCCGCACATTTGAACTACCCGCCGAGTTCCTTCGCGTCGTCAGCCCTTCTGCCGAAGTGCAAGGGCATTCGCCATCACAGCGCATCACCGTACCGAGGAAGAAGCACGTCAAAATCACCGGCATGAACGCGGTCGGCAACTACGCGACTCGCATCGCCTTCGACGACGGCCACAATACCGGGCTCTACACCTG
>JBEVLH010000324.1:0-2769 GCA_040509255.1 Hyphomicrobium sp.
CCGCCTGCGCTTTCGCGCATGTCGAAATAGTCCATCGCCCGCGTGATGTAGAGATAGCTGTTGGCATCGAAGCGGTCGACGAACGTCGAACCCTGGTGGCGCAAATAGCTCTCGACCTGAAAATCGGCGTTGAACGAGAACGTTAGCGCCGAGCGGTCTTGCAGGCTGCGACCGAACTTCCGGTGCAGCGCCTCTTCCGACAGATATGTGATGTGCGCGGCCATGCGCGCCACCGCCAGGCCGTTCTTCGGCACCGTGCCGGCCGCGTAATAGTTGCCGCCCTTCCACTCCGGGTCCGCCATCACCGCTTGCCGCCCCACCTCATGGAACGCGATGTTCTGCGACGAATGCCAGGCGGCGGTCGCGATCGGAACCGCCGCGAACACCCGGTCCTTGTAGCGCGCTGCCCATTCGAGCACCTGCATCCCGCCCATCGAACCACCGACGACGGCGAATAGCTGGTCGATCCCCAGATGATCGATGAGACGCGCCTGCGCGTCGACCATGTCTCCGATGGTGATGACCGGGAAGTCGAGGCCGTAGGGTTCGCCGGTTTTCGGATTGGTCGACGCCGGACCCGTCGATCCCATGCAGCCGCCGAGAACGTTCGAGCAGATGACGAAGAACCGGTCCGTGTCGATCGGCTTGCCGGGCCCCACCAGCGCCTCCCACCAGCCCGGCTTGCCGGTGATGGGGTGCGTGCTCGCGACATATTGGTCCGCGGTCAGCGCATGGCAGATGAGAATGGCGTTGGATTTCGCGGCATTGAGGACGCCATAAGTCTCATATGCAATTGAAAACGGCGCCAGATCCTGCTGGCACGACAGCCGCAACGGCGCCCGCGCGTCGAACTGCACGACCGGGCTCGTCGGCTTATGGATCTCCGAATACCGCCGCGTGGCCGGGGCAATGATGTCGGGCGATGCAGCGGTCATTGGGTCAGCCGGGATCCTAAGTCTGAACAGTTGCCGGCTGGCGATGCCGGGGGCCGATAAAGTCAACTTTAAACTTTGATTTCAAGTGGTGAAGCACCTATCAATGCGCCCGAACCCCCCATTTCCGGTCAAAAATTCGAGATTATATATGGTGGCGACTGCACCAATTGCACGGCCAGGGATCCTGGATATCGCAGCCTACGTACCGGGCGAAAGCAAGGTACCCGGTGGCATCGCGCCCGCCAAGCTGTCATCCAACGAAACGCCGCTTGGTCCAAGCCCGGCCGCCCTCGCAGCCTTTAAAGCCGCCGCCGGCGAGCTGGAGCGTTATCCCGACGGGCAGGCCACGCTTCTGCGCAATGCCATTGCGCGCCGCTACGGCCTCGATGCCGCGCGCATCGTCTGCGGCTCAGGTTCGGATGAGCTTCTGGGCTTGCTCGCCCGGGGCTACCTCGGCCCCGGCGACGAAGCCATCTACACCGCTCACGGCTTTCTCGTTTATCGCATCGCCATTCTGACCAACGGCGCAACGCCCGTCGTTGTGCCCGAGCGTGATCTGAAAACCGATGTCGACGCTATTCTCGCCGCCGTAACGCCGAAGACGCGCATGGTCTTCATCGCCAATCCCAACAACCCGACCGGAACCTACATTCCGATCGAGGAAGTTCGCCGTCTGCGCGCCGGCTTGCGCGGCGACATTCTGCTCGTGCTCGATGCGGCTTATTCCGAATATGTCAGCCGCAATGACTACGAAGCCGGCATCGAGCTGGTCGCGACCACGTCCAACACCGTGATGACGCGGACCTTCTCCAAAATCTACGGTCTTGCGGCGCTGCGCATCGGCTGGGCCTATTGCCCACCCGAAGTCGCCGACGTGCTCAATCGCATTCGCGGGCCGTTCAATCTGTCGGCGCCGGCAATCGCCGCGGGCGCCGCTGCAATTGAGGATATCGCGCATATGGAGCGCGCCAAGCGCCACAACGACGAATGGCTGCCGTGGGTCGAAAGCGAGCTCCGGAAGCTCGGCCTCGCCGTGACGTCGAGCGTCGCGAACTTCGTGCTGATGCATTTTCCCGAGGGCGGGTCTAAGACGGCGTCTGGCGCCGACGAATTTTTAAAGTCGCAAGGTGTCATCGTCCGCAAGGTCGGCGCCTATGGATTTCCCAACGCGTTGCGCATGACGATCGGTTCCGAGAACGACAACAAGCGCGCGCTCGACGCCCTCGCCCGCTACCTCAAGGGCGCAGCCTGATGGCGCGCGATGACGGCGAGAAAAATCCGATGTTCAAGCGCATGGCGCTCATCGGCATCGGTCTGATCGGATCATCGATCAGCCACGCGGCGCGCCGCGCCGGCGTCGTCGGCGAGATCGTTGCCAGCGCAGCGACGCCTGCCGAACGCACGCGGGCTGAAGAACTTGGCCTTGCCGCCCGCGTCTACGCCGATCCTGCCGAAGCCGTGAAGGGTGCCGACCTCGTTATCCTCTGCGCGCCAGTCGGCGCCTTCAAGGACATCGCCGCAGCCATCGGTCCCCACATCGAGACCGGCGCTATCGTGTCCGACGTCGGTTCGGTCAAGGCCGCCGCCGTGCGCGATATTGCCGAGAGCATCCCCGAGGGCGTGCACTTCATCGGCGGCCATCCGATAGCGGGAACCGAGCAGTCAGGCCCGGATGCCGGTTTCGCAACGCTCTTCGACGGCCGCTGGTGCATTCTGACGCCCTCGCCCGACGCCGACCCGGCGGCACTCGCCAAGCTCGAGGAATTTTGGAAGAAGCTCGGCTCGAACGTCGAACTGATGTCTCCCGAGCATCACGACATGGTGCTTGCGATCA
>JBEVLH010000325.1:0-10590 GCA_040509255.1 Hyphomicrobium sp.
CACCATTTGTCGTATCTTTCAGTCGGATATCTTTTGATCAGGAGATGGAGCCAGTCAAAACTTCGCTGGTCGCCAGCCGACTTGCGCGTGAAACAAGCCTTAATCCATCACACGGAACGTAAAGAGCGTTCCAGCCTGAGGAATCTTGTCGAGGTTCGCGGCCTTGGTCATCGCCGTCGCTCCGATCGCACCGAACTTGTCGTTGAGGTCGAGACCGGCAGTGACCGGTACACCGATCCAGCCACCGATCCCCGACAGGATCGAGACATACTGCTTGCCCTTGACCTTGTAGGTGATCGGGTTGCCGATAATGCCCGATGCCAACTTCCGGTCCCAAAGCACCTTGCCGGAATTTCGATCGACGGCACGGAAGTCGCCGCCGAGCGAGCCGTAGAACACCAAACCCCCGGCCGTGTTCAGCGTCCCGCCCCAGTTCGGATAGGGATCCGGAATCTCCCAATCGGTCTGACCGCTCAGGACGTCGAACTTCTTGATCTTGCCAGTGACGCCGGGCTTTTCAGGGAACATGTACACGTTGGCGAACACATAGACGGTGCCCTGCTGCGTGTGGCTTCGCTCCTGCGGCTCAAGTTCCATGCACCAGTTGTTGGTTGGGCAATAGAACTTGTTCGGCTCCGCTGGATCGACTGAGCACGGCTGCTGATCCTTGCCACCCATCGCCGACGGGCAGGCATTGACGTTTCGGCCGCGCTCAAGCGGCGAATGCTCCCGCACCTTCACCGGCCGACCGGTCTTCAGGTCGATCTTTTCCGCCCAGTTGACCGTCACGAACTTGTTTGCGCGAAGCAAAGTGCCGTCCGTGCGGTCGAGAACGTAGCTGAAGCCGTTCCGGTCGAAATGGACCAGCGTTTTGCGGTCTTTTCCGTCAACGTTCAGGTTGACGAGAATGTTCTCGTTGACGCCGTCATAGTCCCACTGATCGAACGGCGTCATCTGGTACGCAAAGACTGCCTCGCCGGTCTCGACTTTGCGCCCGAAGATGGTCATCGACCACTTGTTGTCGAATTCGCCGGTATTGCATTCCTCGTGCGTCTTCTTAGAGCAGCGATAGGATGGGCTCCAGAGACCCGGGTTACCGGTCGAATAATAGACCATCTTGAGTTCGGGATCGTAGCTGAACCAGCCCCAAGCCGAACCGCCCCCGATCTTGTAGTCGTTGCCGACGTGCGTGTGGATGCCAAGATCCTTGCCGGCGGTTCCGTAGTGCGGATTGGCCTTGTTTGTCTCACCCGTCAAACAGACGTCCTTATCGGATCCGGTCGAATAGCATTTCCAGACCTGCTTGCCGGTTTTAAGATCATAGGCATTGACGCGACCGCGCGCCGCGAATTCATCGCCGCCGAAGCCGATGATCACCAGTCCGTCCGCAATGAGCGGCGCATTAGTGATGGTCTCGCCTTTCTCGGGCCATGCATGCTTGACGACCCAGACTTCCTTGCCAGTTAGCGCGTCGAGAGCGACCACGAAACCGTCGAGCGTTCCGAACACCACTTTGCCGTCGGCATAGACGGGACCGCGGTTGACTGTATCGCAACAGGCGCGCGGAACCGCGGTTTCATCGCGATCCGTCTGCTTGACGTAATTCCATATCTGCTTCGGATGATCGGGATCCGAGAGATCCAGACCCTGCACGATGTTGCACTTCGACATTTCCGGACAGCCAGAAACGAAAAACATCATCGGCTTGCCGCCGACGTCGCTGATGACGACAGGCTGCCCTTCATGGCCGCGCAACGCACCAGTCGACTGCGACCAGACCATCTGCAGCTTCGATACGTTCTCAGTCGTGATGTCTTTCAGGGGGCTGTGACGCGTCAAGGCGTTGTCGCGACCCGCTGATGGCCATTCGTTTGGATCCTGCGCGCGCTGCGTGACTTCATCTTCGGCGAATGCGGGGAGTGAAAGGCCCACCAACGCCGCCAGTATTCCGCCCGCCAAGCGGAGTAAGTTCTTCCTCATGCTGTTTCCTCCTAGCCTGCTTTTTTCCTCACGTTTCGCACCCCGCGAAACGAAAGACGCCTTTCTCGCCGGCTTCATCACTGGACTAGGCAAAGCACCACCGTCTCCGCCGAGTATCCTCGGCGGACTTGAAGCGGCATTGGCTTGACTAGCGGCTTATCCGGTCTTTGGTCTCTCGAGCCGTCGCGCATGTCGCGCGACAACCTGCTGTGTTCCAGCAAGTCTCACGGTAATGATCAAAAATTTCCTCAGCCATGGGATCAGTTCCTATACGTCGCAGGAAGACTTCCTATTCACGCTGATGTGATGTTGTTACCTCTCCCCTTCGAAGCAATGCGCACTATTCCGCGGCGGCGCAGCGATAAAATGAAGTGAGTGGCGAGCCGTTGATCGGGCGGAAAAGGCAGCGCCACCATAAATGACGGTCGGTTGTCCCGGCACCGGGTGCTAAATATCCCGGGACAGAACTTTCATTCGACATCGGCATCATTGCGCGAGAACGACGTCCGCGATTTGATCCGCCAACGCATCGATATCCTCGACGCCGTCGGTGTTCGTGAGCAGTGACACCGAAATCCAATGACGGCCCGACGGCCGGACAATCAGATTATATGACGTGTATCCCGAGACGGTGCCGCTGTGAAAATAGCGGTCGACACCACCTTTGTGAGTGATGAACCAGCCTGCCCCGTAGTAGGTCCACACGTCGACCCGCGCCGCATCCGACAGCATGACGTCTCGCATTTTTTCGCTGAGAGCATCGCCCTCCATCAGGGCCTTATCCCACTTGAAGATATCGACGACGGACGACGCTACATCGCCGCTGCCCTTCAACCAATCAGGCTGAAAAAATCGCGGCTGGCGACGATAATTCGGAGCAGCGATGCCTTCCGAGATGCCAGGGTCATCACGAAAACCCGTGTCCGACAGCCCGAGCCGCTCGAAGACCTCCTGACGCAGAATTTCATGATAGCTTCGCGAGGCGCCGGCGACTTCGGCGTCCTCCATGATTTCCGACAGCAGAAAGTAGCTGGTGTTGGAATATTCGAACGAGCCGGGGTATCCGCTCGGCCGATATTCCTTCAATCCCGTCAGCAATCTCCGGGCCGGCACCGCGCCCCACGGATCGAGTTCATGCGGTGGACGACGGGTGTAGTTGGGGAGATTGGATGTCATCGATAACAGATGGGCGACGGTCATCGGCGGACCGCCTTCAAGCTTCCAGCCGTTGGCAACATCGAGGATATCAGCGACCGGCGTCGCTATTTGCAGCGGCTTGCCGCTGGCTTTGATTATCGCTCCGTTATCGATCATCCTCAAAATCGCAGCCGCAGTGAACTGCTTCGTCAGCGATCCGACCATGTAAGTGGTCCGAGCCGTCGCCGCACGCCTCACGTTAGCCCGTCCAAATCCATCGGCGTAGAGCAGCGTTCCGTCGCGGCCGACGGCAACGCTCATCGCTGGAATCAGCGGTGCGTCCGGCCTGGCGGGTTGGTTCATAAAAGCTTCGATCAGCGCGCTTGTCCGCGCGGCGAGAGAGCGATCCGCCTCGGCCGATATCGCCCGTCGGTCACCGCAGACGAGCAGGTCGATCAGAACGAATAAGATCAGCCAAATAGCCCGGGTCGTCATTTCACCCTCGCCGACGCCGGCGCGTTGAGGGCCGACCCAAATTATTTTGGGAATAGTTCCCTAGGAGAGCGTCGAATGCAACCGCGGGCGCCTCTGTGTCCTCGATCGCCCCTGATCGCAACGTCGCGCACATTGCACGCAATCGGGCAGAGGCCGAGATCATCGCGCGGCCTCGATATTGGGACGTTCAAGGCGACGGGCTCGGGATCTCCGCCTTCTTGATTGTTGCGCCAACCGGCCGCATTTCGGTCGTTAGCGGACACGTAAGCGTCCTGCGAAGCGCATCGGCGAGCTCTTCTTCTGTCTCCACCGAAAGATAGAGGCCGCCGGTTTGCTCGGCGAGGCATCGTGCGCCGAAGACGGCCCCCAGCCCGGCCGCATCCCGGTGACGATAGCCGATGACGTGGATCGTCAAGCCGGCGGCGTCGGCCTTCAACCCGTCGGCCATTGCGCACGGCTTGCCGTCGCAGGTCTCTTCGCCATCGGTCAGCAATACGATCACAGAAGGATTATGCCGATAATCGAGGACATCAGCTGCATCGCGAACGGATTGCGTCAGTGGTGTTCGACCGGCCGGCTGGACCCTATCGACTTCCGTCATGATCAGGCTCGCCGTGTTCGCCTGCGGTCTCACCTTCAATGCGATAGCATCACACTGGTTGTATGCACCCTCGCCGTATATGATCAGCCCCATCCGGCGCGCGCTCGGGATTTCTGGCAGAATCCGACGAAGCGCCCTTTTTACGCGCGCGATGTGCGGCTCCTTGGTCGTTAGATCTGTCGTTCCCATCGACCCTGACGCATCGAAGACGAACATCAGATCTTTCATACATTCCGGTTTCGATTCGGCGGCGAACGCTCCGCTCGGCAGAAGCGCGAGCAACGACAGTATCGCAAATCCAGCAACACCGAAGCCGACGCGCCGAAAATCAATCTGCATTATCGAATGCCGTCACTGCGTCGGAAGCTGCGAAACGTCCCATACCCGCGCCTTACCGTCGTAGGAGGCCGTGACAACCTCACGCCCGTCCGGCGAGAACTCGGCATCTTCGACCTCCATCAAGTGGCCCGCGAACGTGGCGAGGAGCGCGCCTGAACGCGCATCCCAAACACGCGCCGTTTTGTCGTGGGAAGCCGTGACGAGGCGAGATCCGTCGGCACTCAGCGCCAACCGCATAACGTAGCGATCGTGTCCGACGAAAGTCGCGCTCACCGATCCCGTCGCAATATCCCAGAGCTTCGCCGTCTTGTCGGTCGAAGCCGAATAGATTTTGGTGCCCGTCTTATCGAAGACGATGCGAAGCACGCCGCGCTGATGACCTTCGAGTTTCTTGATCAGCGCGCCAGTCTTGGCATCCCAGATCCGAATCGCCTTATCGCTCGACGATGTCGCGACTTTAGTCCCGTCCGGACTAAACGTAGCGCACGTCACCATGCCCCCATGATCGCCGAGAGAGAAGAGAAGCGCACCGGATTTCACGTCCCAGATCCGGGCCGTCCGGTCGCTCGACGCGGTGACGACCCGTGCGCCGTTAGAACTGAATTCAACGTCCGCGATGTTACCTTCATGGCCAGTGAGCTTCATAAGCTCTTTGCCTGTCGCCGCATCCCATAACCGCGCTGTGGTATCGAGTGATCCGGTTGCGATTATCTTCCCGTCGGGACTGAACGCCACGGCTTCCGCCATCGCAGTATGGCCAACGAGCGCACCAAGCGGGGCGCCGGTTTCTCCATTCCACAATCGCCCTCCGCCGTCGCGAGCAACTGTGACGACGAGTTTTCCATCCGGACTGAAGGCGCTGTTCCGAACGCCCTCGGCGTGGCCGGTCAACGTCGCGATTTCCGCGCCAGTCTTAGCGTTCCAGAGCTTCGCCGTCTTGTCGCTCGAGGCGGTCAGGATCCGATTGCCGTCAGGACTGAATTGCGCGACCCAAAGATCTCGCGTGTGCCCAGCCAAGACCAACCGAGGTTGGGTCATGACGATGCCGTCGGCACGCGGTTGCCCAGCCCCGACGACAGAGAGTGCAAGCACGATCGGCAGCGAACGTCTCGCAAGCAGCATTGATCTCGATCCCGCACATCCCGACAAGAGAATGCGGGCGGACGATGGACAGCGACAATGGGAATAATTCCCATTCTTCATTTCCATTTCATCCGGCTGTTGCATGCCGCATCACGGCAGTTCTAGACATCTTGCCCACGCGAAGTCGACGTTTAGACAAAAAAGTTTGCCCTCCGGAGGAACCCGATGCGCCTGATGCCTTGGCTTATTATTCCGCTTGCTGCTCTCAGTTCGATGGCGCTGCCTGCAGCGGGGGAGGAAGCCACAATAACGCTACCCGAGCGCAAGGCTGGGCTGTGGGAGCTCAAGACTCAAATGGACGAAGGCAACGGTCCGCAAGATCAGATTATGAAGCTGTGCGTCGACGGACAAATGGAAAAAAACACCGTGTTAGCTAGCATCGCCGACCATAAAGCGAACTGCACCGCCTACGACGTCAAAGCGTCCGGCGGCGATACGATCGTCGATTCCGACTGCCTCTACAATGGCCGCAAAGTCATGAGTACGACCAACATGTCCGGCGACTTCAAGTCGGCTTTCAAGATCACCATTCAAAGCACGACGACGGAGCCTGAGCAGAAAGAGCAAAGCGTCGTCGTCAAGAGAACCATCACCCAGCTTGGAAAATTTGTCGGAGATTCGTGCGGTGAGCTGAAACCCGGCGAGGCCGAGGCGGCCGATGGAACCCGCGTTCTGGTGCAGTAGCCTCCCGAAAGACCCTGATATGAATGATCACGTCGGCACCATGTCCGCTCGGCTGCGCTATGCCGTGGCGGTCGCTCTTATTCTCGCAGCGGGGGCAATGGTTGCCAACTCACGCCTAATGGCGGATGCGCCAAAGTCCCTAAAATTCATCAACGACTGTCCCGGCCAGCACTGCCCCGACATGGTGGTCATTCCAGCGTCGTCCGCCGGATTCGAAGTGGGCTCGCCCGACAATGAACCGGAGCGACTTTCCTCGGAAGCGCTTCACGCTGTCTCGGTCAGATCATTTGCCATCGGCAAATACGAAGTCACGACCATCCAATATAAGGCCTGCGTCGACGCCAAGGCGTGCCGTCCTCCGGAGTGGCTCGAGCCGGGCGGCGAACACAACATCTACACCGGAAGCGGAGTTACCTACAAAAGCATGGCCGACTACATCAAAGGGGACGACCAGCCCATCGTCGGCGTGAGCTGGGATGACGCGAACGCCTATGCCGGTTGGCTCACAAAAAAGACGGGCCACCACTACCGCCTGCCGTCCGAAGCCGAATGGGAATATGCGGCGCGGGCCGGTAGCAAGACGCCTTATTGGTGGGGAAGCGATCCCAAGTTCAACGGCGAAGTGATGGCGTGCTGTCGCGGTTGCGGCAGCGAACGCGATGGCGCAGGCGCCTTTGCCGTCGGCCATTTCAAGCCAAACGCCTTTGGGCTCTACGATGTGCACGGCAACGTTTGGGAGTGGGTGGCCGACTATTACTGCGATGACTACGATACAGGACCTTCAGACGGTTCGGCGCGACAATCAAAGAGCTGCGGCAAACCAGGGGCAATCGAAGGTTTGCGCGTTTTTCGCGGTGGGTCGTGCTTCTATGAGCCGCGTCAGATGCGGGCCGCGATGAGACTGAGGAACTGGCCGTTCTTCCGCAACCAGACGCTGGGATTTCGAATCGCGCGCGAGCTCGTGCCGTGAAGCCGATATGGCCGCCCCTAAACGAGCTTCAACTCGACGGCGATGCGGATCATTTCGGAGGATGTTCGTGCATTGAGCTTGTTTCGAAGGGTGGCGCAATCACCCGCCACGGTTTTATAGGAAACCGCAATTTCGCTCGCGATTTCGGCCATGCTCCGGCCTCTCGTCAGCATCCTCAGAACTTGATGCTCCCGGTCGCTCAGCAAGGCCGCCGTGCCGGGAGCCTTGGCGCGAAGCAATGCAATCTCCTGAATAAGTTCGTCGGAGATCCAGGGCTCACCGCGATCCACCGCAAACACTGCATCCCGCAGATCGAACGGGTTTCCATTCTTGCTGACATAGCTCTTCGCGCCACATTCGATCGCTTGTACAGCGACCATCGGCGTGTCGCTCATCGAAAACACGACTATGCGCGCTCCGGGGTCTTGAGCGATGAACTCCTTCGTGAGCTCTAAGCCCGACCCGTCCGGAAGATTGATATCGATGACAGTGACGTCCGGCTCGTGCTCCCTCATGGCCTCGCGAGCAGCAGCAACGGTGCGCACTTCGACCATGGAAACGCCGTCCTCTTCCGAGAACAGCGCCCGGCAACCCGAGATGACAATTGGATGATCCTCGATTACGAGAAGCTTCACGACCGCCCGCGCTCACCTTCTTTTTCAACTATATTTCCGTTCTAGCGAGCGCAATCTGATTATCAATGCCGAACTTCCAGGAATTCTTCCCAAACAAGTCGCGAAGTCCAATGTCCATTCAGCTCCGTCTCAACCTCGCCATCGCGCTTTTGTCAGCGCTCGGCCTATTCTGCATGATCGCCTTCATCATGGTCGATGCCAAGCCGCGCATGGACGTCGAGAACGCAAGCACGATGCTTTTGACCGAGACGCTCATTCGCTCGTCGTTGGTAGCTCTTCGCGAGTCGAATGATCCGAGGCAAGGCCTTTCTCGGCTCGTCTCAGAACTAAAAAGCCTTCGTCATGCTTCGGTTTCGCTCGCTTCCCAGACGTTATCAAGCAGCAGCGACTATGAAGACAAGATCGAAATGGACTGGCTTTCCGAATGGAAAGGATTGCGCGTCGAGGCACTCAGAATACCCGTCGAAGTTCGTGGCCAGATTTTAGATACTATCGTCATCACGCCCAGGCCGGGCGACGAATTTTCGGAGCTTCTCGAAGCGATTTTCCGGATCTTCGAATGGGGAAGTATCGTTTCGATCATCACGCTTATTTTGACGTGGCTCATCATCAATCGCTCGCTCCAGCCCGTTCATGCGCTGCGCGACGCCATGCGTCGCATGTCAAACGGCGAATTCAATCTTCGCGTTCCGGAAACCGGACCACCCGAGGTCAAATCAATCTGCGGAAGTCTGAATGCCTTGGCCGCGGCGCTTCAGAGGGCACAGCGAGACAATCAAGTTCTGACGAGCAACACGATCATGATCCAGGACGAAGAACGCCGCGACCTAGCGCGAGAGCTGCACGACGAGCTTGGCCCCTATCTTTTCACGATGCGCACGGACGCTTTGCTGCTGGGGCGCGAATTGGAAAAGCGCGATGTAGACCTAGCTCGCGTGAAGCGCATGAATGGCCAAATTGTCGACCATCTTGATCAACTTCAACAGACCAACCGGCGCGTTCTCGCGCGTCTCACTCCGGCAGGCCTATCTGAATTGGGACTGAGCGGCGCGCTGTCCGCCATGATCGACATGTGGCGCAGAAGCCGAAGTTCGGTCGAGCTCGATCTCCTGATCGAGGGCGATATCGACAGTCTCGATGATACACGCAAGCTCACGGTCTATCGCGTGGTACAAGAAGGCCTGACAAACGCCTTTAGGCATTCGGGGGCGTCGCACATTATCGTCGATGTGATGCTTCAACGCGCGCCCGAGACGCGTCAGACCACGCGTGAGCACGATCTCGTGTCCATCACCGTTCGAGATGATGGATACGGCCGCTCACCAGACGCGACCGATGGCTTTGGCCTGAGGGCCATGCGTGAAAGGGTCGGTGCGCTTTCCGGCGCCCTAGCGATTGAGTCTGGCGTTGGAGCCGGGACGCAACTGCGGGTTACGCTTCCCGTCCCATGAAGCAGTTCTAGGGGTTCTCGCAGTCCCGCTTTTTCAGATCGAGTTCGCCGATCGATGAGTCGGCGGCTGCCTGCGCACTTTACCCTTCCCGGCGCGCCTACCACAACGTCCCGGGTCGATTTGGAATACTTGCCATTGATTAAGCTGCGAGAGAAGGCGCCCGTTGGGAGGCCGCGGAAAAGCGGCGATAACGCCGTTGGCTGCAACGCGCGAACGGCGCTATTTCGAATAAAACTTGGCATTAGGAGAAAACGCAATGAGCAAAAAATGGGCTGCTTTCGCTTCGTTTCTGCTGCTTTCTGGAACGACCGCCGCGGCCGGAAGCTGGGACGAAAATTTCAAAGCCCTTGACTCGGATGGCAACGGCACGGTCAGCCGCACGGAGTATGATGCAAACCTGTCGAAGCTGAAGCTCGACCCGGCTCCGCAATTCACGGCGGTCGATACCGATAACAATAATAGCATCGATAACGACGAATGGACGTCCGCGAAAAAAATGACGGAGGCCTATAACACTCCCTGCCGGTCTTCCACAGAGTCCTGGTGTCCGAAGAAGTAATCGGTCCGCCGAAGTTACACTCTGCAGCGAAACGCCTCGGCCGATGTCGGCCGAGGCAGTGACTGCGCAGATTGGCAATCCGCATGCCACGTCGGAGAAAAGGTTGGCCATGGTGCGATCGATCGTTGAACGGGATTGTTCGCGCTAGCCGTCGCAAAACAAAAAAGGCCGCCGGATCTCTCAAAGGTGTGGCCCAAAAAACAGGCTTCGGCTTAGTTTGATGGCTGATTGGAAGGGCTTTTTGAAGGACATTCAGGCCCGATATATTTCCCGTCGATCGTCACGCCCATGTGCGCCACGCCGCCCTGGGGCGGGTCGAACGTGATTTTCGACATTGCGCGATACCAGGTCGAAAAATCGCCGGTCAGTACGGTGCTCGTCGTCTCCGAACTTTGACCTCTCGTGCAGACGACGTCTACGTAATCCTCGTCGCCCCGACGCTTAACGGCCGACGTGCGGCAATTCTCGTCCCCAACGCCCGTGATGACAGGATCTGCGGGCGTTATGCACGCTTCGAACGTCTTCATCCCGACCGTCTCGGACACAGTAGTCAAGCGCCAGTGACCCGCCTTTCTGACAGGGAGCTGTTCCGCACC
>JBEVLH010000326.1:0-3905 GCA_040509255.1 Hyphomicrobium sp.
TGGCCTTCGCCCAGGCCGCGCCCTTGCTCATGTCGTCGATGACGCCGGACTGGCGAAACTTGATCTGCTCGAGCCGCAACGAATTGCACGTCTCGGTGTCGATCTTGGCTTGCGTTGCCAGGGCCGACGCCGGAGACAGGAAAACGACGGCCGATAGAATCGAGTGTCGAGGAATTCGCATCATTCCTCCACGTAGGTGCGAACTATGGCGAGAAAATCGCTGGCCTTCAGGCTGGCCCCGCCCACGAGCGCGCCATCCACATTTTCCACGGCCATCAGCACCGCCGCGTTGTCCGGCTTCACCGAGCCGCCATAGAGAATGCGTGCATTGGCGCCCTCCGGTCCCAGCAGCCCGATGAGATCACTGCGAACGGCGGCATGAACTTCTTTCACGTCGTCGGGCGTCGGCGTCAGGCCCGTACCGATGGCCCAGACCGGCTCGTATGCAATGACCGTATTGGCCGAGGTCGAGGCCGCGGGAACGGATTCTTTGAGTTGTTTCGACACCACAGGCAGGGTCTGCCCCTCACGCCGCTCCTGCTCGGTCTCTCCGATGCAAATAATTGCGACGAGGCCGGCCCGATGCGCCGCCTCGGCCTTTGCCTTGACGAGTGCGCTAGTCTCGCCGTGATAGGCACGCCGCTCGGAATGCCCGACGATGACCGCCGAGGCCCCTGCGTCCTTCAGCATTTCCGCCGCGATATCGCCCGTGTGGGCGCCGTTCGCCTTGGGGTGACAATCCTGCCCTGCTAGAGCCAAATCGCCGCCTACGGCCTCCGCAAAGCCGGCAATTAGCGTCGCAGGCGGCGCGATCAGGACGTCGGCCTGCAGCGACGCCAAATCCCCCGATAAGGCGTCGCGAACGGCCAGGGCTTCGGCGAGGCTCGCCTTATGCCCGTTCATTTTCCAGTTGCCCGCCACCAACGGCCGTATCGTGCGCCCGTCTTTCGCCATGCCGTCCCTCGTTTTGCGGACGCGAACGGGCGCCTGCGGATGCCCATCCCGGTGAACACTCCGTAACCTCATCCCGGCCGCCCTTGCAATCCGAAACGGCCTGCGCTTCATATCACGCCACTCGACCCGCCCCGCGCGGGCCAATCGCCATCAGAAGTTCGTTGACCCTACGCCCTCCCGCGCGGCAGCGTCACGCTTCCATCAACGGGACGTCATTACCCATGCTCGAAGCTCTCAGACGAGGCGCCCAGACCCGGGTCGCCAAGCTGCTGTTCGGATTGCTCGTACTGAGCTTCGGCATCTGGGGCGTCCACGACGTATTCAATGGCTGGGGCCGGGGTGCCGTCGCGAAAGTGGGCGGGACGGCGATCAGCGATGAAGAGTTCCGCCGTTCCTACCAGGACGAACTGGACCGGTTCTCGCAACAGGCCAAGCAACGGATCACTGCCGAGCAGGGCCACGCATTCGGGCTTGACCGCCGCGTGCTGGCACAGCTCATTGCGGGCGCCGCCGTCGAAGCTCATGCCCAGCAGCTCGGCCTAGCCCTCTCCGACCAGACGCTCGTCGAAGGCATTCAGTCAGATCCCGACTTCCAGACCGACGGCAAATTTTCCAAACAGAATTTCGATGCGCTCCTGAACCAGATCGGATTGAGCGAACGCGGATTTCTCGCTCTCCGTCGCAAGGACGAACTGCGCGCCGCCGTCATCAAGTCTTTGGTGTCGGCGCAAGCCATACCGCAGCCCTTGCTCGATCTGATGCACGCCTACAATGACGAAAAGCGCGTGATCGAGTGGATCAAGATCGACCCCGACGCCGTAACCGTCGCCGACCCGAACGACGCCAAGCTCAAGGAGATCTACGACAAGGACAAGGCGAAATACATGACGCCTGAGTACCGCAAGGTCCAGGTCCTCACCCTCGACGTCGACACTCTTAAAAAACAAGTCAGCATTCCTGACGACGACATCGCCAAGACATACGAAGAGACCAAGGGGACATACGATACGCCGGAACAGCGCCGCATCCAGCAGATCGCATTCAAGGACAAGGCAACGGCGGACGCCGCGCTGAAATCCCTCCGCGACGGCAGCAAGACCTTTGGCGACATCGCCAAGGATGTCGGCGCAAAGGACTCAGACGTCGATCTTGGCTTGCTCACGAAGAAGGCGCTGATCGATCCGAAGATCGCCGACGTTGCCTTCTCGCTCGAAAAGGACAAATTTTCAGACGTCGTCGAAGGTCGCTTCGCGACCGTGATTGTGCGCGTCACCCAGATCGAGCCCGGCGTGAACCGAACGCTCGCGGACGTCAAAGATCAGGTTCGCGACAAGCTCGCGACCGATAAGGCCAAGACCGATCTTCAGAACAAGCACGACGAGATCGAAGACAATCGCATCGCCGGCAAGTCCCTCAAGGACATCGCCGACAGCATGAAGCTGACGTTCAAAGAGATCCCAGCGGCCGACGCGACTGGCCTCGGTCCCGACGCCAAGCCCGTTCTTGAGACACCGGACCTCCGCAAAATCATCTCGCGCGCATTCGCTCCCGACAGTAGCAACGATGACGCGGGCATTGAGCTTACGGACGGCGGCTACGCCTGGGTCAACGTCATTTCGACCGACGCTCCGAAGCAGAAGCCGTTCGATCAGGTGAAAGACCAGGTCAAGGCTGACTTCATTTCAGCCGAGCGCCACCGGCTCATCGAGGAGCTTGCCAAGAAGCTCGCGGAGCGCGTGAACAAGGGTGAGCCCATGACGGCTCTCGAGGCGGAAGCAAAGAACAAGGTCGAAAAAACCGAGCCCATTACGCGCAAGACCATTCCGCAGAGTATTTCGGAAGCCGTGGTCTCGCAGGCATTCGCGATGGCGAAAGGCAAAGCCGGCTACGGAGAGTCGCCCGACCATACGACCGAAACCGTATTCCGCGTCGCCGACGTCATTCCGGCGCCGCCCGCATCCTTGACCGAGACCGATCAGCTGAAGCGCGAACTCGAGCAGGAACTCGCCAACCAGACGCTGACCGAATATACCGAAGCGCTGAAAAAACGCCTGGGCACCTCAGTCAACGAAGCCGACTTGAAGTCCGCCATCGGCGTAAGCGACGAATGAGATCGACGTGAGCGTCTCAACGGCACCGCCGTCATCGCCGAAGCCCGCCTCGCTGCCGGGGCCGGATATCCTTCCCGCGGCCGACGCGTTCGCGCGGGTCTATGGCGAGGGCAAGCCGCAAGTCATCTGGACACGCCTGATCGCCGATCTCGAAACGCCGGTCTCCGCATTCCTGAAACTGGGCGACCGGCCGATGAGCTTCCTGCTGGAATCGATCGAAGGCGGATCCGCGCGCGGGCGCTATTCGGTCATCGGCTTCGCGCCCGACGTCATCTGGAAGGCCAGCGGCGACACCGCCGAGATCAACACTTCGCCCGAAGCCAATCCCGAGGCCTACCAGCGCGATGACCGCCCGGCGCTGCAATCGCTTCGCGACCTGCTGAGCGAAAGCGCGATCGCGCTGCCCGAATCCCTGCCGCCCATGGCGGCCGGAATTTTCGGTTACATGGGCTACGACACCGTGCGGCTCATCGAGAACCTGCCGGAGATGAAGCCCGATACGCTCGGCGTCCCGGATGCGATTCTCATTCGTCCGACGCTGATGCTGATCTTCGACAACGTCAAAGACGAGATGATCCTGGTGACGCCAGTCCGGCCGCATCCGGATATCCCGGCCGAGGACGCCTATGCCGCGGCGTTGAAACGCTTTCAGTCAACCATCGCCAGCCTTGAAGCCGCATTGCCCCATACGCCCGCGCCGCAACCGCAAAGCGCCGCCCTCCAAGAGCCGATATCCAACACCTCCGCCGACGAATACATGGCGATGGTCGCGAAGGCGAAGGACTACATCAAGGCTGGCGACATCTTTCAGGTCGTGCTGTCGCAACGGTTCTCAGCCCC
>JBEVLH010000327.1:0-4247 GCA_040509255.1 Hyphomicrobium sp.
ATCTCCATGATCTGAGCGCAATGGTCGGCCGTCAGCTCGCGCCGTTCGCTGTCTTGGTGCCGTTTTGGCTGATCTGGGCATTCGTCGGTTGGCGCAAGATGCTGGAAGTGTGGCCGCCGATCCTGGTCGCCGGTGTGTCCTTTGCCATACCCCAGTATCTGGTTTCGAATTTTCACGGTCCCTGGCTCGTCAACGTCGTTGCTGCGATCTCTTCAATGACCTGCCTTGCCATGTTCCTTCGGATCTGGCAGCCCGCCAATCCGATGACGCATATGCCGGCAGAACCCATCCAAGCAGACCGAGCCGGATTGGGCGAGCCTGCCGTTCGGGATTCCGTGGGCGCCGTGCGACGAGCATGGACGCCCTGGATCATTCTGGCGGTATTCGTATTTCTGTGGGGCACGCCGCAGGTACGCGCTTACCTCGATGGCATTTGGGTCCAGAAAATTCAGGTCGCTGGGCTGCACGAACTCGTTCAGAAAGTTCCACCCGTCGTCGCCTCACCTCGCGCGGAAGCCGCGATCTATAATTTCAATCTTCTTTCTGCGACCGGTACCGGCATACTGCTCGCAGCTATCGCCTCTGGAATTTTCCTGGGGTACAGCGTCGCCGGACTCGCGAAGGCATACGGACGAACACTTTACCTTGTGCGCTATTCCCTGATCACGATCGCCTGCATGATGGCGATCGGTTTCGTCACTCGCTACGCGGGTACCGATGCGACGCTCGGTTTGGCCATGGCGAACACGGGCCATTTTTACCCGTTCTTCGGCACCATGATCGGTTGGCTCGGCGTCGCGCTGACGGGATCAGATACCTCTTCGAACGTGCTTTTCGGCGGCCTGCAGCGCATTACTGCGGAACAGCTCGGCATAAATCCGGTTCTCATGGCGGCGGCGAATAGTTCGGGCGGTGTCATGGGCAAGATGATCGACGCGCAGTCCATTGTCGTCGCCTCGACGGCGACGAAATGGTACGGCCACGAAGGATCCATCCTGAGATTCGTATTCTTCCATTCCGTGGCGCTCGCAGCTCTCATGGGGCTTTTCGTCATGGGACAGGCTTATCTCTGGCCTCTCACGTTGCTTGCCCGCTAGCCGGCCGCGGCGAGGGCCGTGCCGGTATGAAGATCGCTGGAAATGAAACAAACGGCGGATGTCAGCCGCCGAAATCAAAGGGAGTATCTTGTTATGCCCAACGTCAGCGTCAACGGTGAGAAACGGGATTTCGCCGGCGATCCAAACATGCCCCTGCTGTGGTTCATCCGGGACGAGCTTAATCTGACGGGCACCAAATTCGGTTGCGGCGCTGGTGTATGCGGCGCCTGTACCGTGCATCTTGACGGTGTCGCAGTTCGATCGTGCCAGACGTCCGTCGGCGACGCCGCCGGCAAAAGCGTCACGACGATAGAGGGCCTGAGCCCCGATGGCGATCACCCCGTGCAGAAGGCGTGGCGTCGGCTCAGCGTTCCGCAGTGCGGCTTTTGCCAAGCCGGACAGATCATGCAGGCCGCCTCCCTGCTCGCCAAGAATCGCGCGCCGACTGACGAGGAAATTGCCGAAGACATGTCGGGCAACATCTGCCGCTGCGGCTGTTACCAGCGAATTCACCAGGCCGTTCGACTCGCCGGCGGGGGGGTATGACCATGCTGCAGTATTTCGATCAAACGTTCAAACCACGCGCCGCGCAGGGTGACGCCTGCATCGAGAACGTAAGCCGCCGCTCCATTCTGGGAGGAATGCTGGGCGCGACCGGCCTTGTGCTTTCCGTCCGCTTCGCGCCCGCCGATGCACGCGAAAAGTTGAAGCTTTATCCCACCGGCGCCGATGCGATGCCGAACAAGTGGGTGGCCGATCCGAAAGTATTTGTTGCTATAGCTCCGAACGGCGAGGTCACCATCGTCGCGCATCGCGCCGAAATGGGCACCGGTATCCGCACGAGCCTGCCCGCTGTCGTCGCCGATGAGATGGAAGCCGATTGGTCACGCGTGAAGCTGACCCAGGCACCGGGCGATGAGCCTCGTTACGGCAATCAGGACACTGATGGTTCTCGCAGCATGCGCCACTTCATCCAGGCGATGCGAACGACGGGCGCCGCTATGCGTCAAATGCTTGAAACTGCCGCCGCCGCCAAGTGGGGCGTCGAGGTTTCGCGCTGCCGCGCCAAAAATCATCAGGTCGTTTTGCTTGATGAAAGCAAGAAAGAAACTGGCAAGACGCTGGGTTTCGGAGATCTCGCGATCGCCGCGATGGCGCTGCCGGTGCCGCCACAAGAAACGCTTCTGTACAAGACCGCCGATGAATTCACCCTGATCGGCAAGGGTGAGTTTCAGATCACCGACCTGCACGACATCACGACCGGCAAGGCGAGATACGGAGCTGACGTTCGATTGCCGGGAATGAAGTTTGCGGTCATGGCTCGCCCGCCTGTCCTCGGTGGCAAGATCAAGAAATACGATGCGTCCGGTGCGCTGAAGGTGCCGGGCGTCGAGGCCGTTTTCGAGATTGACGGCGTGTACAAGGTGCCTCGCGTCTTCGGCATATTGGGCGGAATAGCAGTTGTCGCGAACTCGACCTATGCCGCCATCAAGGGTCGCGAGGCGCTCGATATCGAATGGGAGGATGGCCCGAACGCGGACTATGAATCCGTCGCCTTCGACAAGGAAATGAGCAAGACGGCCGCGGAGGCCGGCAAGGTCATCCGCAACCAGGGTGATCCGGATGCGGCCTTCGCAAACGCCAAGCAGGTCTTTTCCGCCGACTATCACGCGAAGCATCTCGTGCAGGCGCCGATGGAGCCTCTCGTAGCGATCGCACGCATTGCGAACGGCAAGGCAGAGGTGTGGGCGCCCGTGCAAAGTCCCTACGGTGCCCGCAAGGACCTCGCCGAAAACTTGAAAATGCCGATCGAGGACGTGACGGTACACGTCACGCTTCTCGGCGGCGGCTTCGGGCGCAAATCCAAGTGGGATTATATGGTCGAGGCGGCACTCGTCTCGCAGAAGCTTGGCGGCGCACCGCTGCTCATGCAATGGACGCGCGAGGACGATATTCGCCACTCATTCTATCATACGGTTTCGGTCGAGCGCATCGAGGCGGCGATAGACGAAGGCGGCAAGGTGACGGGTTGGCGCCATCGCACGGTAGCGCCTTCAATCGTCTCGACGTTCAAGGCGGACAACGGCTATTCCTTTCCCATCGAATACGGGATGGGCTTCGTCAATACGCCATTCGATATCCCAAACGTTCGCTGCGAGAACGGCAAGGCTATGGCACACACGCGGATCGGCTGGTACCGGTCCGTGTCGACCATTCCACACGTGTTCGCGGTTCAATCGGCGGTGGGCGAGCTTGCCGATAAGCTCGGCCGGGACCCCAAGGATTTCCTGCTGGAATTGATAGGTCCGGACCGTAAGCTTGATCCCAAAGCTCTGGGCTTCCCGGACGACTTTTGGAACTTCGGGGATCCGTATGAATCATTCCCGATCGATACGGCGCGGCTGAAGAACGTGATCCGGATCGCGGCTGAAAAGGCCGGGTGGGGCAGAAGCATGCCGGAGCGCGAGGGTCTCGGCATCGCGGCGCATTGTGCGTGGTCGAGCTATGTGGCGACCGTTGTCCATGCGAAGATCGATAGCGACGGCACAATTCGCGTGCCCGAAGTTACGACCGCCGTCGATTGCGGCCTCTACGTCAATCCCGAGCGCATCCGTTCGCAGTTGGAAGGCGCCGCCGTGATGGGAATGTCGAACGCCCTCTACAGCGGCATCACTTTCAAGGGTGGTGCAGTCGAGCAGTCGAACTTCACCGACTACGACGTCGTTCGCATGAGCAATTATCCCAAGGCCGTGTCGGTTCACATTGTCGATGCGCCCCACGGCACGCATTCGGGCGGGATCGGCGAGCCGGGCATTGCCCCGATGATGGCGGCTCTCGGCAATGCGGTCTTTGCGGCTTCCAAGAAGCGCATCCGCAGCATTCCTGCAGGGGAAAAAATCGCCTGATGAAAATGGCCTGCGGCGTCGAAGCCGCAGGCTGCCGTCGCGCCGATCGTATCACTCGCCGGCAAGACCCCGCTCGAGCAGAGGATTGGTTGCAAAAGCGGAGTTGACGGAAAGTCCGTGAGAAAATAGATAAAGAAATTCCCTTAACGCGCCCGACGCGCGCCAACAAAAAAGCGGAAATAACTCTACGTTGATTCTATTTCCCTCTGGACTTGCGCAAATGAGAAACATGATGAGGGAAATG
>JBEVLH010000328.1:0-3100 GCA_040509255.1 Hyphomicrobium sp.
AACCAACCACGAAGAAGACCAGCCTGTTCATCTGAAATTGCTAGATCCGACGATCCCTATAGCCGTCAACCTGCCGGAGTATGCGGAGCCCGCGCAGCGCTACTGCCCCGCCGCGGTGTATGAGATCGTACGGAACGATGCTGGTGAACCAAGGTTCCAGATCAACGCGCAGAACTGCGTCCACTGCAAAACCTGCGATATCAAGGACCCAAGCCAGAACATCGACTGGACGTGTCCAGAGGGCGGCGGCGGGCCCAATTACGCCGGAATGTGACGATGTAGTGAAAAGCCGTTGTCGAAAAGGGCATCGGTCACCACGGTCATCAACGAGGTACCTGGATCAATGCGCCGCGATTGCAGCGCGTTCGCTCCTTGACGCTTGATAACGGTTAGCAATTTCCGCTCATGTCTTATTTTTCACGTAAAGCTTGTCGCCAACCGCGCGGTATCTTTGCTAGGCTCGCGCCCGCAGGAATCGAATTCGCCTCCGGCAGTAAAGGGAAAAAGTCGATGCGGGGACCCTTAGGTCGCGTGCTGAGTATAGGCCTTTGCGCGCTCGCGCTGACCGTCGCCGGGTTTTTCAGCGAAGCGCCGGCGCGCTCTCAAGATCAAGACCTCGACTCGGGGCAGGACGAAGTTTCGAACTCGATCCTTGGCAATTATCTCGCCGGTCGGTTCGCCCGCGCCGCTCAGGACACCGAGGAAGCCGCCGATTTCTACGGCCGCGCTCTCGAACGGGATCCGACGAATGAAGTGTTGCTCGAGCAGGCGTTCCAGATGGAAACGATGTCGGGCGACTGGCCGAAGGCAATTCCACTCGCCGAGCAGTTGTCGCAGAGCGGGCAGTCTCACCGCATGTCGCAGTTTCTACTCGGCGTCACGGCCTTCAAGGCTGGCGACTATAAGAAGGCTGAGGAACGTTTCACCGCAGCCTCGGAAAATCCCATCGGCGAGCTGACAAGCGCCATCGCCATCGGCTGGACGCGGCTCGCGGCTGGCGACAACGACGGCGCGCTGAAGGCTCTCGATCTTCCGAAGCAACCCGACTGGGCGCAGTTCTATTTGCGCTACCACCGTGCCTTGATCGCCGATCTTGCAGGCCGCAAAGCCGACGCCCGGTCTTCGTTTGAAAAGGTCTTCAAGCAAGACAGCCGC
This sequence comes from Hyphomicrobium sp., assembly GCA_040509255.1. GTDB lineage: Bacteria > Pseudomonadota > Alphaproteobacteria > Rhizobiales > Hyphomicrobiaceae > Hyphomicrobium_B. Next base: position 1,156 of record JBEVLH010000328.1, read on the forward strand.
ACGCTGCGTACGTCGCTCGCCTATGCGCAGTCGGCGGCTCACTACGGTGATTTCAAAACCGCCCGTCAGGTGATCAAGCAGCAACTCGCCAAGAGCCAGGGCGATCCGCATCCCCTCGCGAAAGAGATGTTGGAGTTTATCAACCAGAAAAAGAAACCGCCGCTTCTGATCCCCAACGCGACCGACGGTTTGGCTGAAGTCTTCTATGGCTTGGGTGAGGCCCTAGCGGGCGAAGGCGGCGTCAGCCTTGGAACCATCTATCTGCAGCTTGCGCTCGACGCCAAGCCGGACCATGTCTTTGCGCTTGCCGCGCTCGCCAACGCCCAGGAAGCCGTCAAGCGTTACGACGATGCTCTGAAAACCTATGATCGCATCCCGCCGGGGACGCCCCTTCAGTCCGCGATCGATATTCGCCGCGCCTTCGATCTCAACTCGCTCGACAAGACTGATGACGCCAAAGCGATGCTCATCAAGCTGACCGAGACCGATCCCAATGACGTTCGCCCCTACGAAGCGCTCGGCAATATCAGCCGGGCGCGCAAGGATTACGCTGGCGCTGTAGCCTATTTCACCAAAGCGCTCGCCGTCATCGACAAGAAGGATCCGCGCAACTGGGGCTATTTCTACGCGCGCGGCACGTCGTATGAACGGCTGAAGAACTGGCCGGCCGCCGAAGCGGATCTGAAGCGCGCTCTGACGCTCGCACCCGATCAGCCGCTCGTTCTAAACTACCTTGGCTATTCATGGGTCGATCAGGGCAAGAACCTGAAGGAAGGAACCCGCCTGATCGAGAAGGCCGTCCAGCTGAAACCTGATGACGGCTACATCGTCGACAGCCTGGGCTGGGCCCACTTCAAGCAGGGCAACTTCAAAGAAGCTGTTCGCTACCTAGAGCGCGCCGTAGAGATCAAGCCGGAAGACCCGACTTTGAACGATCATCTGGGTGACGCGTTCTGGAAGGTGGGACGTGAGCGCGAGGCACGTTTCCAGTGGAACCAGGCGCTTTCCCTCGCTCCCGAGCCCGAGGATGTCGACAAGATCAAAGCCAAGCTCGAGCGTGGCCTCGATGCCAAGGGCGAAGCCAGCAACGCCGGCAAGACTCGGCAGGTCCAGAAAGATGACGCTCTGCGCCGCCGAAGCGAGAACAAAGCCGGCGTTCAGGGCCGGACTGTGGAGTAGCACTGGTGAATTGCAATTTGGAAGGAAATGGGCGCTCCGAGCGCCCGTTTTCGTGTCTGTAAGCTGATGCCGAAATCGGAATTCGCGCCTGCCAAAATCAATCTGACTCTTGAAGTGCTGGGACGCCGCTCGGACGGCTATCATGAACTCCGCAGTCTGGTCGCCTTCGCGGCTGATGTCGGTGATCGCCTGATCCTGCAAAGCGGGTCGCCCGGCAAAACGCAGTTCGAGGGTCCGTTCGCATCCGCGCTGGGCGAAACCAACCTTGTCGATAGCGCCGTCGCTGCGGTTTCGCGCCATGTGCCCGATCTCCCCGCCGGACAACTCACACTCGAGAAAAACCTTCCCGTCGCCAGCGGCATCGGCGGCGGCTCAGCCGACGCGGCCGCTACCCTCCGCCTTCTGAGCACGCTCAATCCAGCTGTAGCGTCTCTCGACCTCCTGGCAATCGCCCGAAAACTCGGCGCCGACGTTCCCGCCTGCCTGAACAATCGCAGCGCGGTGATGACTGGCGTGGGCGACGAACTCGAAAACGTCGACTTACCGCAAGAGCTCTTTGCGGTGCTCGTCAATCCACTCGTCGAAGTTCCGGCTGACAAGACCGCGCAGATCTTTCGCGTGCTTGGTGCGGAACCGCTGACAGGCGATCCCCCTAAGGAAAATGCACCCGTCTTTTCGTCGTCCGGTGATGTGATCCGCTATGCCGCCCTTCGCGGCAATGCGCTCGAAGCTTCTGCACGAAAACTTTTCCCGGAAATCATCACCG
>JBEVLH010000329.1:0-3144 GCA_040509255.1 Hyphomicrobium sp.
GGCCCGACATGCCGCCGACGAACGCGTGGTGGCCGACGCGGGCGTACTGAATGATCGCGGCGCCGCCGCCGATGATGGCGAAGTCGCCGACGTTGCAGTGGCCCGCCAGCATGACGTTGTTGGAGAAGATGACACCATTGCCGACCCGGCAATCATGGCCGACGTGGCTATTTGCAAGGAAGGCGCAGCCGTTACCGACCGTCGTCACCGAGCCGCCGCCTGCGGTGCCGGGGTTCATCGTGACGCCTTCGCGGATGATGCAATCGGAGCCGATCGACAGCGAGCACGGTTCGCCCTTGTACTTCAGGTCCTGCGGCTGATGGCCGATGGATGCGAACGGAAAGATCCGGGTTCCGGCTCCGATGTCGGTGGTGCCGGCTACTGCGACGTGACTCAAGAGCTCGACACGCTCGCCGAGCTTCACTTCGCGGCCGACCACGCAGAAGGGCCCGATCTTCACACCGGCGCCAAGGACGGCGCCATCCTCGACGATCGCCGTCGGGTGGACTTCGACCTCAGCCATTTTGGCTCGCAAAGGCGCGCGCGTCGGCACTGTCGGCGAGCATCGCGCTGATTTCGGCTTCGGCGACCGTCTTGCCGTTGACCTTGGCTTCGCCCTTGAAGCGCCAGACGCGGCCGCGGTTGCGCACCTTCCTGACGTGATAGTGCAGCTGGTCACCGGGCAATACGGGCTTGCGGAACTTGGCGTTGTCGATGCCCATGAAGTAGACGAGCTCGGCTTTGTAGTCCTGGCCGACGTTCGACACGCATAAGGCGCCGGCGGTCTGGGCAAGGCCTTCGATGATCAGCACGCCGGGCATGACGGGAAATTGCGGGAAGTGGCCTTGAAAGAACGGCTCGTTGATGGAGACGTTCTTGACGCCGACGCAGCTTTCGTCGCCGTCCATATCGTAGATGCGATCGACGAGCAGAAACGGATAGCGGTGAGGCAAGAGCTTCATCACTAGATTGATGTCTGCGGTGCCAAGAACCTTGTCCGCCGTTGCCTTGCCTTCCATCGTCGTCTGCTCCAAAAAAATTACGTCGGTCCGCGGCATGCGCCAGCATCGAACCGTCAGTTCGCGCCTGATTCCGGCGGCACGTCGTCATAGCTGCCTTTATCGCGCGCGACGAGCCGCTTGATCAGGGCCTGTTCGCGCGCGGATTCGCGCAGCGGCTTTGCCGGGGTGCCGAAGTATCTGGCGCCCGGCGGCACGTCATGGGTGGGATGCGAAGCGCCACCGACTTGCGCCCCGTTGCCGATCTTGATGTGGCCGACAGTTCCGGATTGACCGCCCATAACGACGAAATCGCCGAGCTCTGTCGAGCCCGAGATCCCGCACATCGACACGATCACGCAGTGCCGGCCGATGATGACGTTGTGCCCGATCTGAACGAGATTATCAATTTTGGACCCCTCGCCGATGATCGTATCCTTAAGGGCGCCCCTGTCTATGGTTGTATTGGCGCCGATTTCAACGTCGTCCTGGATGATGACCCGGCCGATTTGCGGGACTTTCAGGTGGCCGCCACGGCCCATGGCAAAGCCGAAACCGTCCTGGCCGATCCGGGTGCCCGAGTGGATTATGACGCGGTCGCCGACCAGGGCGTGCGTAACGGTCGCGAGCGGGCCGATAAAGCAATTCCGTCCAATCGTTACGCGCGCGCCGATGACGGCGCCGGCTGCGATGCGAGTGCCGCTGCCGATCTGGGCTTCACGCCCGATCACGACGCCCGGCTCGATCAGCACACCCTGCTCGATTTTGGCGGTCGGATCGACCGGCGGGGCGCCCGGCGTCGAAACCATCGGCTGCATGGCCGAGGGATAGAAGAGCGCCAGCGCGTGAGCAAAACCGTGGTACGGCGCTGACGTGACGAGCCCGATCGTGCCAGCGGGCACGCGGCTCGCGACAGCAGGAATGACAAGGCAGGCGCCGGCCTCGGTCTTTTCGAGCTGCGGAAGATATTTCTTGTTGTCGATGAAGGAGACGTGGCTTGGGCCTGCCTCAAGGAGCGGCCGGACGTCCTCGATCAGGGTGTTCGGGTCTGCGCCCGCAGACATCTGCGCGTTTGTCGCTGCCGCAACTTCGGACAGTTTGTATGGCCCGGCGCGCTCAAAAAAACCGGGATGCTCCATGCGCGGCCTCCGGCACGTCGTTGCTTCAAGTGAATGCGTGCGGGACGTTGAATGAACGAGGTAGACGGCAATGGCAAGTCCCCGGCGGAGGTTGCCCATAGTCTTGGCGTTTGCTGACAAAAAAGAGCGGCGCTGACGCCAGCGCCGCTCTGAAATCGTCGCAACCAGCGGTTCGGTGCGGCCTAGAACTTGGACTGTGCACCGAAGCGGAAGAACTGGGTTTCGTCGTAACTTTCCTTGGTCAGGACCTTGGCGAAGTCCATGCGGAGCGGGCCGACCGGCGAGTTCCACATCAAGCTGCCACCGACCGACGACCGGATCGAGTCGCTGTCCTGGAGGGCTCCCGGGGTACCGTCGAGCGCCTTATGCGCGCCGCCCGTCGCGTCCCACAGAGAACCGGCATCGGCGAAGAACGCGCCACTGAGGCCGATGTCTTCGGGAATGAACGGCAGCGGGAAGCGAACCTCAGCCGTTGCAGCCCAGTATTTCTGACCACCGAGCGCATCCCGATTCGACGAGCTGATGTCGCGAGGACCAAAGCCCGAGATATCGAAGCCGCGAACCGTTTCGCCGCCCTTGAAGAACGAGTCGAGTAGTCGAACGTCCTCGCCACCCCAGCCCTGGATCACGCCGCCGACGGCGCGGCCGACGAAGGTGATTTTCTCATAGATCGGATAATAGAAGCGGCCTTCAGCGTTGACACGCCAGTACTGGGCGTCGCCACCGAGACCCGCGAAGTCGTTGCCGACTTCGATGTAGTAGCCTCGATTGGGATTGGTCGTGCTGTTGCGCTTGTCGTAGCTAATGGTCGTGCCGATGAGCGACGTCCAGTAGCCTTTATCGGTACAACGGAAGAGACCGTTCGGGTCAGGAGCTGCGAGGTTGGCGCCGCAGGCTTCCTGAATGGCTTTCGATGCGAACGGTTCAACGTCGAAGATCTCGTCCCGCGACAGAGCGTAAGACGTTTGCATCCAGAGATGCTCAGCGATCGGGAAGCCGAGGCGGAC
>JBEVLH010000330.1:0-2917 GCA_040509255.1 Hyphomicrobium sp.
ACGAACTCGTGCTCGATCAGGCCGGCGTCGAGCTCGGCGCGATAGGTGAACGTGCCGATCGGCGTCAAGCTGCAGACAACGCCCATTTCCTCAGTCAGCCGTCGGCCCGCTGCCAGCAAAGAAGGCTCGCCCGGGCGCGGATGTCCGCAGCACGTGTTGGTCCAGAGGCCACCCGAGTGATATTTACCGATCTGCCGCCGCTGCAGCAGCAGACGGCCATTCCGGTCCCAGACCATCACCGAAAATGCCCGATGCAGTTTACCCTGCCGGTGCGCCTCGAGTTTTTCGGCGATACCTGTTTCGTTGTCGTCGCTGTCGACGAGGACGACTTCTTCCCGAAGCATCTTCCAGCGTTCCCCCGAACGTGCCCATAGCCAGCGGCCCATAGCACGATTTCCCGGCTCCGATAGCGCCCGCTCATTGAGGCGAATTGGCGTCTGAGGCCCTCAGCGCCGGAAGAAGCCCATCATGCGCGAAAAGCTATGCATGATCTCGTCGGCGGGCTTGTCGAAAACATCGAGCGGGATCCGGATCATGCCGGCCGAGCGCGCACTCCATGGCAACCGCATCAGGAAGCGATAGAACGGGCGCTTCCGCCAATCCACTAATAGCGCCCGGTCAAGCGGATCTTCGAGTGTGATCCGCAGCTCATTGCTGGTCGATCCCCGGACTTCAACCGGCACCATCTCGATCTGCTTGATCGACCGCCAGGCCATGATACCGAGTCCCTCGGCGAAAATCCCGTACTGACCTGCGCCGATGCGCGGCTTGCCGGTCTCGAGAAGCGGGAAATTGTAATAGGCATACCCGAATGCGAACAACGACAGCGCGATCAGGAAGACGTTGTCGATCGCGACACCGATCGTCGCGAGCACGGCGCCGATGAAGCCCACCACGTAAACCGGAAACGACAACTCCTCCCGCTCATAGGCCACCGTGTAGCCATGCATCTCGTCCTGGCTCACGGGGGCGCGCTCTGCATGTTGAATTTCAATTCCGGCTTGCAGATCAAGGACTGTGCCATCACGGCTGTCCGCCGTTAACCCTCTGGCGGGGTTCGATCAATCCCCGAGACTTGCCGACAGCGACGGACTGAGCGTGCGAGGCTTGCATAAGTCATAGGCCGTCGCTGCGGCCATTGCCAGTATTTGAGGCAATGGGGAGACAGCAACTTGCGCCGCTCAACGCCGGCGTTCCGCCCAACACCCCAGCCATGATCGTCATCATATTTCGACCGACAAGGGATAGTGCTAAGGTCCATGGAAGCCGGCGGCAATATCGCCGACGGCCGGGACACCGGGGGGTTTCGATGGTCTTTGGGATGGACGCATTTACGTTCGTGCATGTTTTACTGAGCCTCATCGGCATCGCGGCCGGGCTCGTCGTCTTCTTCGGCTTTCTCACCGATTCAAGGCTGCCGCTTTTGACTGCGATTTTCCTTTTGACCACTGTTTTGACCAGCGTCACCGGCTTCGGGTTTCCATTCACGAAGCTTCTGCCATCCCACATTGTCGGCATAATCTCGCTCGTCGTTCTCGCAGTGGCGCTTTACGCTCTGTACAGCGCTCATCTCTCCGGCGCGTGGCGGTGGATCTACGTCGTGACCGCATCGACCGCGCTTTATCTGAACGTCTTCGTACTGATCGTTCAATTGTTCCTGAAAGTCCCGGGGCTGCACGCACTGGCGCCGACCCAGTCCGAAATGCCGTTCGTCGCGACGCAGGGCGCGACGCTCCTGGCATTTATCGCGCTCGGATTTCTCGGTGTGCGCCGTTTCGGTGTCAACGGCATTCCCCCTCAGACGGGCCTGCGCTCGGCGTGATCCATTTGCTACGGGTCAACAATTGCGTTGCGCTGCGATCCGGCGGAGCTGTTGCCGCGCTCTCCACACGCCGTTAGGGTGCAGGGGGATCACTGTTTTTCCGCGGATATTCGCTTGCTGACGCGCCGCTATCTAAATCTGCTGCTCGGCCTCGCGTTTGCGGTGCGCAGTCTTCTGCCTGTGGGTTTCATGCTCGCAGCGTCGCCACATGATGGTGGTGCGCTGCAGGTCGTGATTTGCACCGGCCATGGTCCTGAGCGCTGGGTGCTCGATGACAGGGGCATCCCGCATCCAGCCAAGACGACATCCGATAAGAATGCCTGCCCTTATGCCCCAGTCGGCGCCGCAGCCGCCGATAACGCCGCGCCACATCTTCTCGCGCACACGGTCCGGTACGCCGCGATCGCCTATGCGATCACGAGCGAGATTTTTCGCGCGACGCCAAGTCCGCGAGCGCAGTCAGCCCGCGGCCCGCCAGCCTCTCTGATCTGAGCCTCCTTCGTCGTTTTGGTTGAGTTGCGTCACGACGGCTTTCCGTCGGCTGCGCGCCATTTCGTCCGCATCAGATCAGTCAGGATTTTGTAAATGCAACTTTCGAAGGGCCGCGCCTGCGCGGCGCCTGGGCCTGCGCGCATGGCCATTGCACTGATAGGTGCTTTGGCATGGCCACTCAGCGCCCCCGCGCAGGACGCCGTGTCGGCAAGCTCAATTCCGATGCCCGACGTCACCGTCGAGCAGGCGTCGCACGACGCCGACGCGAAGCCGTCGACCAAGGCTCCCAAAACCGCGAAGACCAGCGGGAAGGCGGCCAAGCGGACGAAGTCCGTTGCGCCAGCCGCGACTGCTTCGCAAGCGCCGCCCGTCACCGCCGTGGAGACGCCTTTGATGGGGAATGCCGGAACACCGTCTGCAAGCGTTGCGAGCGTCCCCGGAGCGTCAGGCCCCGGCGCCCAGACCGCGAGCGGCATCGACATGACGCGCTTTGAAAATGCGCCCGTCTTTTCCGTCACCGATATTCTGCGTGAAGTTCCCGGCGTATCGCTGAAGCAGGGGAATGGCCCGCGCGACATCGGCATTTCGATCCGCGGCTCGAAT
>JBEVLH010000331.1:0-3854 GCA_040509255.1 Hyphomicrobium sp.
GCGCCGATTTCTGGTTCGCTCAGATGACGCCGCGCGTCACCGCCAACTGGTCGCTTCTGCTTTCAGGCGGAGGCGGCGGGCGGGGTTCGCCCGACATCGGCCCCGATATGCGCGATTCCGTCGTCGCTGCCCGGGAGCGCGTCAAGCGGGCGTTGACGGCAGTCGGCCCCGATCTCGCCGGCGTGCTCATCGACGTCTGCTGCCATCTGAAGGGACTCGAAGCGAGCGAGAAAGCCAGCGGCTGGCCGCAGCGTTCGGGCAAGATCATCCTGCAGATCGCGCTTCGCCAGCTCGCTCGCCACTACGGCATGCTGCCGCCCGTCGCGCGCAACAACGAGGAACGGCCTGTCCGCATCCGTCATTGGGGAACGAGCGACTATCGCCCCGAGATCGAGCAGGGACCTGCATAGCATGTGCGCTTCGTTACTCGGGCCAAGCGCGATGCCCAGTGAGTGTAATCCGGACGAGCCCAGGATGTTTAGCACATCACCGATGCCTATTTCTTAGTCCGTCATCCCGGCGAAGGCCGGGATCCAGGCAATTCTAACAACCTCAATGCTAATGGCTGTTTAGGTGCCCGACCCTCGTCGGCATGACGATCGCGGTGGCTGACTCTCCCGAACGTCATAGACGCCCGTTTGACGCCCGGCTCAAGCCGCCAGCATCTCGGCCGCATCCGAACGGATCCGCTTCATCATCGAGGCAAGGCCATTCGAGCGTTGCGGCGTCAGATGATCCTTGAGGCCGAGGCTCGCGAAAATGCCCTGGGCATCCGTCTTCAGGATTTCATCGAGCGTCTTGCCCTCGTAGATGATGAACAGCAGCGCGATCAGGCCTTGCACGATGTGGGCGTCGCTCATGCCTTGCATTTCGAGCGTGTCGCCGGCGCTGGGATGGACTGGATCACCGACACGCTTCGTCGCGAGCCACACCTGACTGGCGCAGCCGCGCACTTTGTTGGCGTCGGTGCGAAGGTGCTCGGGAAACGGCGGCAACGCGCGTCCCAGCTCGATGACATAGCGATAGCGATCCTCCCAATCGTCGAGGAGCGCGAAATCGGCGCGGATGTCTTCAATCGTCATCAGGAAAGTCCGGCTTCGATCCGCAACACGACGGATCGTTCACCCTACACATAGGTGCCGGGACAGGGGGAGGGCAAGGCCGGAACACGAGCGTCTCGGCCGATGCGCGGGAAGCAGGCCGATCAGATGCCGTTTTTGGTCGTCTGTCGGCCGCGCCAGTCCGGCCGCTTGTCGAGCGGCGTCAGAGTGCCGCTGTCGCGTTCCAACACGGCTGGCGCCAGTGCGCCTTTGCTGTCGTCGAGCTTAAGGCTCGCAGTGCTGACGCCGCCGCTACCATAATGTTCGCGCGCCATCTCATAGGCGAGCTCTGCCCCGAACTGGGCCTTGGCGACGAATTGGGTCCACAACTCGGCGCTCTTCGTGCACACCGTCGCGTTTCGATCGCAGAACGTTACGACCCATTCGGCGGTGTCGCCGGCGCGCTGATAGAGTTTCTGCTGCTGTTCCTTGTCGGACGGTAGCAGCGCGACCCCGATCGCGGCGATGGTAGCAAGACGTAACAAACCCATGACAAAAACCTTCGCGTCTGGCGGCCGGTCGGCGCCGGCCTGGGAAGCGGATTGCATGAGGGCTCGCCCTCACTGTTATCCTTACCAGCGCCGCATCAAGGTTGAGCTAGCGTGTGCGCTGCAATTTGAATCGGAATTGCATCGAATTGTACGGATTTTCTTTGCGTTTCGATGTTCGTTTCCGGCCGACGGTTAAGGACGTCTTAACGGCTGGTCGCGATACTCGAGCGGGGGAAACGAGGGACGCGCGCAGCATGACGACGAGGGACCGCAAGCTCGCAACCATCCTGTCGCTGCTCGCGACCACCAGCGTGGCGCTCAACATGTTCGTTTTCCAGAACAGCGCCAGCAATGGCAACGTCATCGAGACCGGCGGCATCGCTCCGGCTCGTACCGCCTGGGTCGACGGCCCCGGCATCGCGCTTGGCCCGACGACACCCGGCCCCGGCGCGACCCAACCGCCCGCCGAAAGCGTTCTGCCGCCCGGTCCGCTCGATGCTACGGACGACGCGCGCCGCGCCGAAGTTACCAAAGGGGTGCAGCGCGAACTCAACAGCATCAATTATGAGCCTGGCCCCGCCGACGGCGTTCTCGGAATGGTGACCCGCGCCGCCATCTTCGCCTACGAGTACGATAACGGCATGGTGCTGACGAGCGAGCCGAGCGATCAGCTTCTGAGCCAGCTCATCCTCGGCAGCTCGTCGATCTCGCAAAGCGCCGCCCGCCCCGGCAGGACCATGACGCCCGATGCCGAAAGCCTCGTTCGCACCGTCAAGCAGCAGCTCTCCGCCCTCGGCTACCAGACCGGAGTTCCCGGTTCGGCGCTGACGCCCGAGTTCGCACGAGCCGTCCGCGAATTCGAAACCGACCAGAAACTCAAAATCAGCGGCCGTATCTCAGGCCCGATGGAAAGCCGCCTGATTCGACTCCAGAGCGAGCCGAAGGCCCGTCGCGAAGCAGTTGCCAAGGCAACGAAGCATTAGCGATTTCGCGACCTCTCCTGCTAACGTGCGCCATGCGTCTCAAATCCGAAATCTGGGTGAAAGCTTATCTGCGCCGCTGTCAGGTCAACGGCGCGCCGGGTGTCGTCGTCCGCCATGGCGATGACGATGCAGGGGCCATCTTCATCAAGATCGTCCGCGCCGATCGAACGGCGGCTGTGTTTTCGCCGGCGCCCGCCGGTCTCGACGACGCCGACATAGACCGCCGCTGGGTGTCGCGCTTCAAAACCGGATTTGTGCCCGATGAAGAAGCCGAGGCGCTTCTGAAACGCGAAGCCGCTTTCGACAGCGACATCTGGGTCATCGAGATCGAAGATCGCGACGGCCGCGACTTCCTCGGCGATGAGTTGATGAAATAGTCACGCACCGCAGCAACCGCGCATCGCATTGCGGTTTTCAAGTTTACAATCTGTTAACCGAACGCAGACTGTACTTACTTTGATGCGATGATTCTGGCGGCCACAGCGCATTCTCGCCACTTCCGTATCGCGTTTCAGATCCCGTGGTGGGAGCCTTCAAAGGCGGGAGTGCCGCACAACGCAAGCGAGGGCTCGCGTCTCTCGGGGGATTGCGCATGGCGACGATACTGGAATTCAAATCGGTGCCGAGGCCAACGGCGGCATCAGTGCTCGCGGTATGTGACGCATCTGAATCCGCCGAGATCGTTTTCTTCCCGGGCGTCCGCTACGACCGCCCGGCCGATGACGGCGAACGCAAGTCCGCGACCGGCCGCCGCCACCTCGAAGATCCCGAACTCGAAAGCTGATCGCCCCGATCGCGCGCTTGCTCCGTCACGCGCCGTCGCGTTTGCACGAGGCCTTGGCGAGAGCCGCCAGTTCGTCTGCCCGGTAAGGTTCGCCCTTATCCGGCGACCGGATGACGACCAGTCCCTTCACCGCCGCGATCGTCTGCTGCGGATCGACGTTCGGCGTCGCGCCGGTCACCGGCAATCCTTGAAAACGGTCGTCGGAAGAAATGATCGACAGATCGATTGTCGTCTCGCGGTCAGCCGACGCCGCGGCGAAGTAGAGGTTGGTGCCGTCCGGCGCATAGACGCCGATGGTCCAGCCAAGATCGGGCAGCAGCGCCCGGACCCGCATGGTGCCGTTCGACGTTTCGAACGGACAGAACGCATAGCGCGCATCGGGCGCCAGGAACGGCAGCGGCTGATGATGCGGCGCGACCGCGTCGACCAGCGTCATCGTGTTCTTCGGGAGCGCACGTGTGAGCCGCGCGTAGGCCGATCCACGCGCATCGTTGAC
>JBEVLH010000332.1:0-4421 GCA_040509255.1 Hyphomicrobium sp.
TAGCGGGTGTTGATAACCGAGCCCGCGAGGACCGGCGCCGCGGGAGTCCAGAAGGCGACCATGTTGTCTTCGGTTTCGGGGGTGGTCGGAAGCGGGACCAGATTGACCGAGCCCTTACCCCAGCTCGTTATCGGCTCGACCCACATGCTCGGACGGCGGTCATAGAACAGGCTGTCGTCCTGGTAATTCTCGAAATTTCGGTCGCGCTGGATCAATCCGAAGCCTTTCGGATTGTCATCGACGAAACTGTTGGTCACGATCCGGGGCGGATTGGAGAGCGGCCGCCAGATGCGTTCGCCATTGCCCGTCCACATCGAAAGACCATCGCAATCGTGAACTTCCGGGCGCCAGTCGCCGCGGGAGAACCCGGAATTTTCGCCGTACCAGAACATGCCCGTCAGCGGAGCAATTCCGAGCATTTCGACGGGGGCGCGGAAATAGAGTTCGCACTCGATATCCTGCAGCGCGCCGCCTTGCCCGCCTTCGATGCGACGGCTGTCCATGCGATAGGCGCCGGTCACGCTTTGGCTTTCGAGCAGGGCATAGATCGTCATGCCACCGCTGTTTGGCTCCAGCCAGAAGCTGGAGAAGCGCGGAAATTCTTCCGGCTTGCCGGTGTTGATGGCAAGGCCGCGTGCGGATCCGCCGTACTGGTCGTGCGGGTCGGACGCGCGGAAGTAAGAGGCGCCGAGATAGGCAAGCCAATCGCTGACGCCGCCACGGCTCATCAGGCGGAAGCCCGCGAAGCCGGCGTTCTTCAATTGGCGCAGCGGGTGGTCCGCCGGCATGTTGAAATAATCGGGGCTGTAGACGACTTCCCGAGCCTGGCCGTTCTCCAAAACGTAAATACGAACGGGTTCGGCGTAGAAGCGGCCTTGCGGAAAGAGCCTGACGGTTTGGGCACCCGGGACGCCGCGCCAAAGTTCCATCTCAGGCTTGAAGATGGCCTGCGCAAAGGTATCGAACGTCATGCCGCGTAGCGGATCGGAAGCTGCCGGCTGAGGTGGGGCGACGTAGGGCGCTTTCGCGAGGGTTTTCGCCTGCTGCTTCAAATCGTCGAAGGAGAATGGCTGCGGGGCGCCGAGGTTGGCGGCGCCAACGCTATCGCCAGCCGTGGCGCTCCTCGTCCATCCCGCCATGGTGGTCGTAAGCGCGCCGGCCAAGACATGTCGACGGTCGAGCTTGAAAGTCATGGTGTTGATGAAACCAGATGGGGGGTGGGGAAGACGCGCCGGTATGGCTATATCGGCCAGCAGTCGATTATTTCAACTTTGCCGTAAGGCCAAGTCCTTTAACGAGGTTTATGGACACGGAGGTGGGTCGATCGAGGTCCCGGAGCGCTCGTTTGGCTAGCGCTCTTCGTCGGCGGGAGGTTTGACCGTTTTAAGGCTCGACGAGTCGGTGAAGGAATCTTTTTGTGCTCTGCACAAAAACACGCCAACTTTTTCCCGGTCCTAATGAAACGGTGCTGAGTGTTTCAGATCGAAACTCTCGCGAAGTTAAGCTCTTTGAATTACAGGCCAAGAGCTCAACTTGACCGAGTTGTTAGCCACTCGGTGACTATCGGAACGATATTCTCGGGGAAGCTAGCGGATATTAGCATCACACACTTTTGTTCACAGTACGATGTTTTTCCGATAAGTTTTTTGGTTGCGAGAGCGTGTGGAGACGCAAATTTCAGGCATGCGGTTGGCCATGACGGGCGAACCGATCGCAGATTTCAACGGCGTCAAGGAAAGCCTGCAGGCTCTCCAGCGCGAGATGCTCGTCGGCATCGCGCTCGGTGAGACGCCGTCGAACGTCATGACATCGTTTTGCCGCGGGGTCGAAGAGCTGGCGGAAGAGGTCATCTGTTCGATCGTCGGCGTCGACGACGAGGGGCGATTATCCCTTCTTTCTGGACCGAGCCTACCGGAGGCGTATGCGCGCTCCATCAGCGGGGTCCGTGTCGGACCGGAGGTTGGATCGTGCGGTCGGGCGATTGCACTAAAGCAGCCCGTCGAAGTCACCGATATCGAGAATGATCCGCTGTGGGCCGATTACACATCGTTGGCTCTGCCTTTTGGATTGCGGGCTTGTTGGTCCTGTCCGATCATTGCCCAAGACGGAAGAGTGCTCGGCGCCTTCGCGTTCTATTTCAAGGTCCCGCGCGGCGTTGGTGCTCTCGAACGTTACATCGCCCAGGAGTGCGCAGGCTTCTGCGCGGTTGCGATTGAAAACTCGGAAGCCAGGGCCAAGCTCAACAACCTTGCGTTCTTTGATACCCTGACCGGACTTGGAAACAGGGTGACGCTGAAAAATCGGCTCGGCATCGTCTTGCAGCGGGCCGAAGAAGTGCAGCGTTCGGTCGGTATTTTCCACATCGATCTTGCCGAATTCCGAGCCGTAAACGATCTGCATGGGCGCGCGATCGGAGACAAGGCGCTGGTCCAAGTGGCGCAACGAATGCGGTCGATCGCGTGGGATAGCGACCTCATCGTGCGGATGGGCGGCGACGAATTCCTGATCGTGAAAACCGCGCCCTCGCCTGAATTTCAGTTCGACGCGTTCGCGGAAAAACTCGTCGCAGGCCTGCGGGACCGCTACCAGCTCGATAAGGGCGAGCAAGTTGCGATCGACGTTCGCATCGGCGTCGCGCAATTTCCGGCTGACGGCAACGACCAGGACGAACTCATCGCCAATGCCGAGACTGCACTTCATCGCGCTAAGAGAAGCGGCCGGGGCTATATCTTGTTCGATTCCCAGATGCTGCTCGAGCAGCGGCGGCTTCGCGCGATGGAGCGCGATGTCGGCCTGGCGCTCGAACGCGGCGAACTGGCGATTGTTTTCCAGCCGCAGGTCGAGGCGCGATCGGGAGTCATCCGGGCATTCGAGGCCTTGCTGCGCTGGCGCCATCCGGTGCACGGCGATATTTCACCAGCGGATTTCATTCCGGTCGCGGAAGCCAACGGGGCGATCATCGCGATGGGCGCGTTTGTCTTGCGAGAGGCCTGCAGGACGGCGGCGCGTTGGAGCGAGAAGCTCAGGATCGCCGTCAACGTTTCGCCGGCTCAGATTGTTCAGGATGACTTCGTGCAGGTCGTCGTGCGAATTCTGGCCGAGACAGGGCTCGAGGCCGAACGGCTGGAGCTCGAGGTGACGGAGAGCCTTTTCATCCAGGATTCCGACAGTGCTTCGATCGTGCTTCGGCGGCTCAAGAAGCTCGGCGTCAGCGTCGCTATCGACGATTTCGGAACCGGGTATTCGTCGCTCAGCACGCTCCGCGCATTTCCGTTCGATCGGATCAAGGTCGATCGCAGCTTCGTATGCGATATGACGCGCAGTTCCGACGCAGCGGCGATCGTCAATTCGGTCATCGGGCTGGGGCGCGCAATGGGATTGCGGGTCATTGCGGAGGGGGTCGATTCGGAAGAGCAGGTGGCGCTGCTTCAAACCAGCGGCTGTCACGAGATCCAAGGCTATCTGTTCGGCAAGCCGCTGCCCGCCGAAAGCTACGCGCATGTCATGCGGCCTCGAACTCCTCTCGAGGATCGCAGCTTGGCGGCCAGCTGATCGGGCTTCTGTCCCGGTCGTCAGAACTCCCAGGGATCATCGCCAGCTGCTAGGCGCTCAAGGATCGGCGCGGTCTGCTCACCGAGCTTTGGGCTCGGCAGTGAAGCGACACACGCATCGCCAGCCATCACGATCGGGCTGCGGACGGTGGGCACGGTGCTACCGTCGTTGCGCGCCAGGGCCTGATGCATTCGTCGTGCGATGACGTGAGGGTCGTCAAAGACCTGATCGATCCTGTTGACCGGCCCGGCCGGGACACCGGCGATTTCCAGGGCGGCAAGCAATTGGGTCGACGGCCGCTTCGCAGTTTCCCCTGCGAGGATGGGAATGAGTTCGGCGCGGGCGGCGACGCGGCGCGCGTTGGTGCTGAAGCGGTCGTCCGATGCGAGGTTGCGCAGGCCTAGCACCTCGCAGACGCGGGCAAACTGGCCGTCGTTGCCGGCGGCAATGATGATCGGACCGTCGGACGTTTCAAAGACCTGATAGGGCACGATGTTGGGATGAGCATTGCCGAGGCGGCGGGGCGCTTTTCCCGAAGCGAGGAAGTTCATGGCCTGATTGGCGAGCACCGACACCTGGGTATCCAGTAGGCTCATGTCGATGTGCGCACCTTCGCCAGTGGCGTTGCGGCGATTGAGGGCAGCTAGAATGCCGACGGTGGCGTAGACGCCGGTAAATATATCGGCAAACGCCACGCCGATCTTCTGCGGCTCGCCGTCGGGTGCGCCGGTCAAATCCATGATGCCGCCCATGCCTTGCACGATGAAGTCATAGCCGGCGCGTGGCGCATAAGGACCGGTCTGGCCGAAGCCGGTGATCGAACAATAAATGACGCCGGGATTGATCGCCTTTATCGACGCGTAGTCGAG
>JBEVLH010000333.1:0-2976 GCA_040509255.1 Hyphomicrobium sp.
CTCAGCCGTCCGTCGCCTTCGAGGGTAGCCAGTTTGATATCCCCGTAGTTCTCAACCCCCTGTTCGCGCAGCTGCGATTTTAATTCTTCTTCCGTAATCATTTCCTTGCGGTAAGCGCCAAGGAGACCGCACATGGCGCGGTTGATTGAGATCTGAGAGTCTGCGGCATTGGTGAAGCCGGAGATCTGATGATGGAAATTTCTATAAGTACGCCTATGCCTGATGATGGAAATTGTCAGGTGATCGAGCATCTGGAGGCACGGCCTCTTCGGGCTCGACGCGGCTGGTCTGCCGAGGCGAAGGCCCGGCTTGTGGAGAAGACGCTTGTTCCGGGCGCCAATGTTTCGGCGATTGCCCGTGGTGCCGGAATGGCTCCGTCGCAGTTGTTCGGTTGGCGACGCCAAGCGCGGGTGGCGAGGGCTGCGATCGGGAACGAAGCCGTAGACGCCGATCGGCCGATGAGGTTCGAGCGCTTTGCGGCGGTGAGCTGCGCGCTGGTGGAAATTGTCATTGGTGAAGTGGTGTTGCGTGCCGGAAGCGATGTCGAGCCTGATCATCTCGCTAATGTCATCCGCGCGGTTCGCAAGGCATGATCCCGTCGGGCGTTGAAGTTTATGTTGCCAGCACGCCGGTCGACTTCCGCAAAGGACCGGTGTCGCTGATGGCCCTGGTGCGCGACGGCGGTGTTGATCCCTTCAACGGAGCGCTCTACGTCTTCCGCTCGAAACGAGCCGACCGGGTGAAGATCGTTTGGTGGGACGGCGGCGGTATTTGCCTGTTTGCGAAAACGCTCGAGAAGGAGCAGTTTTGTTGGCCGCGGATCGCGCCGGCAACAGTGCGGCTGAACTATGCCCAGTTGCTTGCCCTTGTCGACGGGATGGACTGGAAAAAGGTTCGACCGATAACGGTGCAGCGTCCGCAATCGGTTGGCTAGCAAAAGGCTGTGACATTTTGAATCGGGGCATTTGAAATGCCTCGAAAATCGGCGGCGATCATGCTCTGATATCGGGCGATGATGCCGACCGTTGCAGAGCTTCCCGACGATGTTGATACGCTCAAGGCGATGGTCCTGGCCACGGTCGAGCAGCGTGCGGCGATGGAGGCGGAGAATAACCGCATAGCCTCCGAGATCGCGGCTCTCAAGCTGATCAACACCACCTCGGATACGCGAATTGCGGAGCTGACGGCGATCGTCAAGACGTTTGAACGCATGCTTTACGGCACGCGCTCGGAACGCTTGCGCGGTGAGCGGTTGGACGATGAGCAGATCGACTTCGTGTTCGACGAGATCGAGACCGGCGTGGCGGCGATCGACGCCGAGCTGGAGACAGCAGCCAAGGACAAGCCGAAGCGCGCGCCGCGGACGCGCAAGGGCTTTGCGCCTCACCTGGAGCGGATCGAGCAGGTTATTGAACCAGAGGTCCCGCCTGGCTGCGAGGATCTGGAGAAGGTCCTGATTGGCGAAGACGTGTCGGAGCGTCTCGACGTGACGGCGGCGAAGTTCCGGGTGCTGGTGACCCGCCGCCCGAAATACGCCTATCGCGGCCGCGACGGCGTGATCCAGGCCCCGGCGCCGCCCCATATCATCGAAAGCGGCATTCCGACCGAGGCGCTTCTGGCCCAGATCGCCGTCGCCAAATATGCCGACGGCCTGCCGCTGTATCGGCAGGAAGCGATCTACGCCCGCGACAAGACCGAACTGAGCCGTTCGCTGATGGCCCAATGGATGGGCAAGGTCGGCTTCGAACTGCAGGCTCTGGCGGACTATGTTCTCGAGCGCATCAAGCAGGGCGAAAGGGTGTTTGCCGACGAAACCACGTTGCCGACGTTGGCGCCGGGGACCGGCAAGACCCAAAAGGCCTGGCTGTGGGCGTATGCGCGCGACGACACGCCCTTCGGGGGCACCAGTCCGCCGATGGTCGCCTATCGCTTCGAGGACAGCCGCAGCGGCGACTGCGTGGCGCGTCATCTGGCGGGCTTTGCCGGCATTCTGCAGGTGGATGGTTACGCCGCCTATACACAGCTGGCCAAAGCGAAAATCCGCTCCAATGAAGGGATGGCTCTCGCGGGCTGTTGGGCCCATCTGCGCAGACGGTTCTATGAACTGCACATCAACGGCAGTTCGCAAATTGCGACGCAGACGATCACAACGATGGCCGGGCTCTGGAAGATTGAGGAGGAGATCCGCGGCTGCGATGCTGCCGTACGCCTAACCGCGCGTCGGGACCGTTCGGCGGCCATCGTCGCCGACCTCTTCAAGCTCTGGGAAACGGAATTGCCGCGGATCTCGGGAAAGTCAAAACTGGCCGAGGCGATCCGCTACGCCACCTCCCGACGGGAGATTCTCGGGCGCTTCCTCCTCGACGGCCGTATCGAAATCGATTCCAACATTGTCGAACGGGCCATCAGACCCCAGACAATAACGCGAAAAAATGCGCTCTTCGCGGGTAGCGATGGCGGTGGCAGGACGTGGGCAACCATCGCCACCCTTCTGCAGACGGCAAAAATGAATGACGTCGATCCGCTCGCCTGGCTGGCGCAGACGCTCGAGCGCATCGCCAACAGGTGGCCGATCTCCCAGATCGATAAACTCATGCCTTGGAACTACAAGACCTGAACGGCATCGGCTTGGCGCTTACGTTTGATGCCGATCGGATTCACCAGTGGCGAGATTCCGTCGTTGGCAATGAACCTGCCGCTCTTGAAGAATTATTCGATTGTGGGTGCGTTTACCGGCGCCTGGGCCGAGCGGTTTCCCGACGAAAGAGCGCGCGCAGCGGACATGATCGTGGCATGGGTCGCCGAGGGCAAGCTGCACCCGCGCATTGACCGCGTGCTTCCGCTCGAGCAGGCCGCCGACGCGATGACCGCCATTGCGGATCGAAGCGTGCAAGGACGCGTCGTCCTGCGAGTGCGGTGACGAACGACGACCAACTTTTGACTGACGTCGGCCGCGACTTGGCGGCTCTCTGCCCA
>JBEVLH010000334.1:0-5449 GCA_040509255.1 Hyphomicrobium sp.
AATCGCTAACGAAAAGTAAACGGGACGGATTTTCTGCGCTTGGGGCCACCTCTCCCATCATGGCCGCTCGGGCGAAGATCCACGACTAAAGCCCAAGCATGAGTTGGTCGTTGACCGGATACCCGACCGCCGACGGCATGATCACGCCGCTGCAGCCGACTTCACCGCATCGACGATATCGCCGACGATGCTCGAAACAATCTTCTCGTCATCTCCCTCGGCCATGACGCGGATGACGGACTCCGTCCCCGACGGTCGGATGACGAGACGACCGTTCTCGCCAAGCCGCGCCTTCGCGCCTTCGATCGCCTTGACGACACGCGTGTCTTCGAGCGGCTGCCCGCTGGCATAGCGCACGTTCTGGAGGATCTGAGGCAGCGGCCGGAAGCGGTTGCAGATTTCGGACACGGTTTTGCCCGTTGCAACCACGCAGGCCAGGATTTGCAGCGCCGAAACGAGACCATCGCCCGTAGTCGTGAAATCCGAAAGTACGATATGACCCGACTGCTCGCCGCCGATGTTGAAGCCGTGCTTTCGCATGTGCTCGGTCACGTAGCGATCGCCAACAGGCGTGCGCGCCATCGTCAACCCGATCGACCTCAAGTACCGTTCCAGGCCGAGGTTGCTCATGACCGTCGCGACGATGCCGCCGCCCGCAAGCTTTCCCGTCCGGTGCCAGCTCTCGGCGATGACAGCCATCAACTGGTCGCCGTCGACGATGTCGCCCTTTTCGTCGACGATCACGACGCGATCGGCGTCGCCGTCAAGCGCAATACCGATGTCGGCGCGAAGCTCTTTCACCTTGTCGACGAGCGTTTGCGGCGACGTCGACCCGCAGTTCAAATTGATGTTGAGGCCGTTCGGCTCGACACCGATCTTGATCACTTCGGCGCCTAGCTCCCAGAGCGCTTCCGGCGCGACCTTGTAAGCCGCGCCGTGAGCGCAATCGATGACGATCCTGAGGCCCGCGAGTCGCAGCTGCTTCGGCATCGTCCGTTTCGCAAATTCGATGTAGCGCTCCTGCGCGCTCTCGACCCGGGTCGCCCGCCCGATCCGATCGGCGTCGACCAGCAACGTCCGGGTGTCCGCCTCGATCAGATCCTCGATCTCCTGCTCCATGTCGTCCGACAGCTTGTATCCGTCGGGATCGAACAGCTTGATGCCGTTGTCGTGGGATGGATTATGAGACGCCGACAGCATCACGCCCAGGTCGGCGCGCAAGGATCGCGTCAGCATCGCTACGGCGGGCGTCGGCATCGGCCCGAGCAGAAATACGTCCATGCCGACCGACGTGAAGCCCGACATCAGCGCTGCTTCCAGCATGTAGCCTGAAAGGCGCGTGTCCTTGCCGATGACGACGCGATGGCGATGAGTCCCCGAGCGGAAGACCGTTCCGGCGGCCATGCCGACCTTCAGGGCGAGTTCGGCCGTCATCGGGTGCCGATTGGCGAGACCGCGAATGCCGTCCGTACCGAAATAGCGCCTTGCCATGCGATCCTCCCGTCCTGCCGGATCTCGGCCAACCGGCGCGACGCGCCGATAGCTGCTTATCCGCAAATAGCGGCGAAACGCTCGTCGATGTGGGCCGACGCGCTTCCCCTGTGTCCCCGCTCCATCATAGATGCCCGAGCACGCATGCGCATTCCATCCCCGTGGTTGAATGAAACCGAATTTTGCACCGAATTCCACTGAGGGTTGCAAACAGCGCTAATAATGCCCGAATCACAAGGCTCCGATCGCGTGGCTGGCGATCCGACATGGAATCGGCCCATAGGTCGGCTATGATGTATCGCGCGCCGTAGAGGGCATGCGTCGGCGCGCGCGATCCGAGAGGTAAGACACTCATGGCAGTCTTTCTGGCGGTCGCGAACCGCAAGGGCGGCGTCGGCAAATCGACCGTTGCGGTCATGCTGGCGCACGGCCTCAGCGTTTACGGGGGAAAGCGCGTCCTGCTGATCGATCTCGACTCCCAGTGCAACGCGTCGCTGATCCTGATGGGCGGTCAAGGCTGGAACGAAGCCCGCAAGGCCGGCAGGACAATTGCCGATTATTTCTACGATCTCTTCGACGGCATTCCCGCCAACGCCCGCGACTATGTGGCGAAGAATGTCGGCGACGTGGCCGCAGCCAACGGCAAGCCCGCGCCGATTTCGCTGGTGCCCGGATCCCTGCTGCTCGAGGACATCCAGGGCGAGTTGTACCTGAAGCAGGCCAACCAGAGTAACGTGCCCGAAGTCGTTGCCAACCGCGTCCGCGGCCGCATGGAAAGCCTGATTCGCCGCTTTGAGGGCGACTACGACGTCGTCATTCTCGATTGCGCCCCCGGCCTTTCGTTCGCGGCGCTGGCGGCACTCAAGACGGCCGACAAGGTCATTGTGCCCTTCCGTCCCGACTACGTGTCCCAACTCGCAGTGGATCGCGTCGCCATGCTGATCGAAGACATGCGCAACCTCGACGATCTGGCCGAAATGCCGCCCGAAGACCGGCGTTACGTCTGCCTCGCGAATTACGTGCGCAACGATGACCGGGATTATATGATGATCGAGGAAATCAGCCTCGTGCATCCGGTGCTCGAGACCTTCCTGCCGCAAAGGAACGGCATCGCTAATGCTTTCGACTACCTTGGCCAGCTGCGCCCCATCGACGCAAAGTATTCCGACGCTGCCGGAGACGTCAAAGAGCTGCATCAGGAAATCTCGCGGCTCGTTGATGCGGTGGTCGCGAAGAAGAAAGCCAAAGTCGCAGTTTCTTAATCGTTGAGCGCGAGAAGACGTCGATCATGAGCAAAGGCAAACAGCTCTGGCCCGGCGATGAGATGCAGGCGTTTTTTCGCGCCCACATCCGGCGCGAAACGCCGCTCGACGCCGAAGCGATCGAGAAGCTCTCGGCGGCATTGACGAAAGCCGTCAATCGAATGCTGGTTCGGGAAATGCCGAACGAGGTTTCGGAACCCGCCGCGGCGAGCGTCGCGCCCGCTCCAATCGAGATCGAGGTTCAAGACCGCCACGACCGCGCCGAGAACTTTAATCCGTACCTGTTCTCGGCACTCGTCGCGCTTGCAAAGCACGGTCGCGACGGACTGATGCTGCGTCTGAAGGACATCAAGTCGGCCGACAACCTTCGTGCATTCGCCGAAGCCCAGCACGTTCCCGTTGACGCCTCCCTGAAACGAATCGACGATATCCGCAAGGCGATCGTGGCCGGCGTTGAACGACGCCTCGCCGATCGCAAAGCCGCCGCGAGCTAGCGGCATCTCCAAAGGAGAAGCGTGTTGGTGACCGAACAGGTGAGCGACGGAAGCCCAAACCTCCGCCGCTCCATCGGACCGACGCAGCTTGCGCTTTACGCACTCGGCAGCATGGTCGGCTCAGGCATCTATGGCCTTATCGGCAAAGCCGCGGGCGAAGCCGGATCGGCCGTCTGGCTGTCCTTTCTGGCCGCGCTCGTTGCGGCCCTATTGACCTCTCTTTCGTATGCTTCGCTTGGTTCACGCTATCCGCGCGCAGGCGGCGCCGCCTACGTCACCGATCGCGCCTTCGGCATTCCCGTTCTAAGCTTTACGATCGGCCTCGCCCTCGTTGCTTCGGGGCTGACATCGGTCGCGACGCAATCCCGGATTTTTGCTGCCATCGTCGCGGATCTCGCCGGTTGGGAGGCGCAATCTCCCGCCATCATCGCGGCCGGCTTCCTGCTCATCCTGTCGGGCATCGTCTTCCGCGGCATCCGCGAAAGCATGTGGGTCAATGTCGTATGCACCTTGATGGAGGTTTCGGGCCTCCTCCTCGTGATCGCATCGGGCATGTCGTATTGGGGATCGGTCGATTATTTCGAGGTCCCGCCCGAACGGGTCGACGCCGGCCTGGCAATCGCCGTGTTGCAGGCATCGGTGTTGGCATTTTTCGCGTTCATCGGCTTCGAGGACGCCGTCAACGTCGCAGAGGAATGTGAAAATCCGGAGCGCACAATTCCGATCGGGCTGGTCGCCGCCACGCTGGCCGCCGCCGTGCTCTATGTCATGGTCTCGATAACGGCTGTCTCGGTCGTGCCGTGGCAGGAACTCGCCGCCGCGCCGAGCCCTCTAACCGCGGTTCTGCAGAAAAGCGCGCCAGGCCTCCCCGCCGAGTTGATGACGCTCATCGCGCTCTTCTCGGTCGCCAACACCGCGCTCGTCAATTACGTGACCGCTTCGCGCATGATCTACGGCATGTCTGGACAGGGTCTGCTTCCAAGCTTCATCGGCCGCGTTCACGCGACGCGGCGGACGCCGCACATCGCGATCGCGACCCTTCTGGTCCTGCTCCTCGTGCTTGCCGTCTCTGGCCAGATCGCCGACCTAGCGGCCGCAACGGTTCTGCTGCTTCTCGCCATCTTCATCGCGGTCAACGCGTCGCTCGTCGTGTTGAAGCGCCGCCCCGGCGAAACGACAGGGCGCTTCGAAATTCCGATCCTGCTGCCGATCATGGGGATCGCGGTCTGCGGTGTGCTGCTCGTCACGCGCCTGTCGAGTTCCGAGTGGAAAGCGCCCGCGCTTGCCGGCGCACTTCTCGTCGGTATTCTCGCGCTTTACGCAGTCCTTCGATTGACTAAGGCAAGCCAGCGCTGATCAGCAACACAGTTTTACGTCGCCGGATCGGTGCGATCGCCGCGCATTTTATTTTTTAGGTCCGCGTTCTCCGCTTCGAGATCGGCGATGCGCGTCTGCAACCGGCCGATCGCGTCTTTCACCTCATCGAACGGCAGCATGCGCGGAATGTGCTGCGGACAGTTTTGATCCCACGCGTCGAGCGTAAATACGATCGCCCGCTCGGGCCGGCCGCGATAGCTTGGATCGCTGAGGGATGACAAAAGCGCATCATCACCCTCGACCACCTTCGCGGTACCCCAGAGCTTTGCGCGCCGCTGATGCACGTAGTCCATGATGAAGATGTACGCTTTCGGATTCTCCGCGAGGTTTCCGATCGTGATGTATTGCTTGTTGCCGCCGAAATCGGCGAAGGCCAGCGTCTTCTCGTCGAGAATTTTCAGAAATCCCGCCGGGCCGCCGCGATGCTGAATGTAGGGCTGGCCATCGGCGTTGGCCGTCGCCAGATAGAACGACCGCGTATCTGCAATGAACGCCGCGAGATCGGGCGTGACCGTCGTCGGCCACCCCCTGTGCCGTTCCATCCGCTCGTATTGCGACCGCGATCCCCTGCGCGTTTGCTCGGCCTTGACCGCGGGCGTGAAGGCGATGTCAGACGCTGCCTGGACCATGTCGTTCTCCACTCGGAATGACGCTGCGGTTGGTTAGCTAAGCACTCCCAGAACGCGGAACTAGTCCGCGCGATTGGAACTCAACCTTCCAATTATTGAAACGAAGCGTGCCGCCAACCCCCGCAAGCTTTAGTCCAGCCCCTTCTCCGTCCCCGCCGAGCACGCGCGCCAGACCTCGATCGCCTGTTTCGTCTCG
>JBEVLH010000335.1:0-6585 GCA_040509255.1 Hyphomicrobium sp.
ACGGCGATGATTACGAAGGGGAACGCTCAGGTCGCGACACCTTTCATGCATCTGGCCTTTCTCAATTCAAACAATCTGAAGTCGTTGCAGCTTTTGCATTCGGACGGCTCGGACTATTCGAAGGCCGTTCTCGCGGTTGGCGGCAACGGACAGACAAGCCTTGAGGTCAGTATGATGCTGGACATCACGGGTTCGATGGCCGGGCAGAAGCTGACGGACATGAAGTCGGCTGCTTCCGACCTTGTGAACATCGTCGTGTGGCAGGATCAAAGTGAATTCACCTCCAAGATCGCGATCGTGCCGTTTGCGTATGACGTCCGACTTCCGACCGATGCTTTCAAAAAGGCGACAGGAACGACGACAACGTCGAACCCGTGTGTCGTGGAACGCATTGGTGCGGAGAAGTACTCCGACGCCTCTCCGGAAACTGGCCAGTACATTCTGGTGCATAACAACGCCAGTACGAAGAACGGCAAGACAACGTACACCCCGACCTGCGATCTGACAGCCGCCGAGGAAGCGCTTCCCCTGACGAACGACAAAAGCACGTTGCTGTCGAAGATCAGCGGGCTTCAAACTGAAGGCAGCACTGCTGGCCACATCGGTACGGCTTGGGCGTGGTATATGTTGTCGCCGAACTTTGCATCACTTTGGTCGTCCAGCAGCCAGCCGGCGCCCTATGGAGCCGACAAGCTGAAGAAGATCGCTGTTTTGATGACGGACGGCGAATACAACACCCAGTACGATGCCAATGGCGTGTCAGCCAATGCGAACGCTACGACGAGCTGCCCGGCTGCTGCAAACGGCTGTTCCAGTGCTCAGGCTGCATCGCAATGCTCGGCGATGAAAGCGCAAGGCATCGAAGTCTATACGGTCGGTTTCCAGCTCGGCGGCAGTAAGCTCGCGACGGACACCCTGAAGAACTGTGCGACGGACGCCGATCACTTCTACAACTCGTCGACGGGCGATGCTTTGAAGGCTGCCTTTCGCGACATCGCTCTCAAGATTTCGACCCTCTACCTGTCGCAGTAGAGACGAGCCGGAATTAGTGGGCACTCCGAAAGAGGGCGTTTCGGCGCCCTCTTTTTTGTCGCGAATTTTCTTAAGGCCAGTGGGTGCGAGCGTTTCAGGCGTCGCCCACGCATTCCTCATCGAAGCCGGCCTCGACAAGCTTGACGAGGGCTTGCAGCGCCTCCGGACCTTGCGGGCCTTCGGCGACGATGTGCAGTTCCGAGCCCGGCCCGGCGGCAAGCATCATCAAACCCATGATCGACGTTCCGCCCACCGAATTGCCGTGGTGAGTAACGGTGATATTTGCATCGTAGCTTTCTGCGCACTTCACGAATTTTGCAGACGCGCGCGCGTGCAGCCCTTTGATGTTGCGAATGACGACGACAGCTTCCGGTTTCAGGCTATTGGCCAATTCGGGCATCGCTCACACTCAGCCGCCGGAAAGTTCTTGGCTGGCGACCTTGATATATTTCTTGCCGGCGTCGCGAGCCATGATGACAGCTTGATCAAGTGGTGTCTCGCCGCGAATGCTGGCGAGCTTTACGAGGATCGGCAGACTGATACCGGCGATCACTTCTGCTTTCGTTTCGTCCATAACGGATATCGCCAGGTTTGAAGGCGTCCCTCCGAACATGTCGGTCAGAATGATGACGCCTTTGCCGGCGTCGACACTTTGCACGGCATTCAATATCTCGAGCCGGCGTGCATCCATGTCGTCGTCCGGACCTATGGCGATCGTCTCGAGCGCCGTTTGCTTCCCGACGACGTGCTCAAGCGCGTTGCGAAACTCTTGCGCAAGCCCGCCATGAGTGACGATGACAAGTCCGATCATGATCGACGGGCCATTTCAACATTCATGCAGCGAGACCAACTTCAGCCTCGCCGCTTGGCGCGGAAAGTGGCAAGTGTTTGCCGCCTGCGCAAGCAGTTTCTCGACGGCATCAGGCCTTCGAAGCAATTCGTGGCCGGGGGGCCATGGCAAGGGCCGCCATTAGCTTTTGCGGACTTGAGGACTCGAACGGCGCAAGGCGAATAAGAGTCAGTTCCAGGCCCAGAATTCGCGCGAAGGGCCAGGGATCGGGAAGCCGTTCAATCGGGCCCTTGCCGGCGATGTCGGCGATAAGGACGAGGTTCGCCTCTGGCAACGTCTCGACTTCCACGATGCCAAGCCCGCGAACCTCGAGCTTGCCACGTAATGTGGGAGGGGCGCTGGCCCGTAGATCTTCGCCGTCCTGCTTTAGTATGACTTGATCGTCGGCCACCAATCTCACGGTTTCACGAACGATTGCCGATGGGCCGAGCCCGAGGCATCTCAAAGCAAGATCGGATTTTCCGGCGCCAGAGGGCCCTCGAATAAGCACGGCGCGCCTGCCCAGAGCGATGGCTGTGCCGTGAACCCGTTCAGCTTCGCCAGGCAAGTCCGGTTCCTAACACAGGCGACAACGGAAGGCGGACCGTGAACCGCGCGCCCTGCCGGCCATTCGCATCCGCCGATGCGCGATTTTCCGCAAAGATCTCGCCGTTGTGACTGACGACGATCTCCCGCGAGATGGAAAGGCCGAGGCCCGAATTTTTACCCCGCTTGGCGTCGGTCAACGGACGGTCACTATAAAACCGGTCGAAGATCTGGCCGAGTTTGTTTGGAGGAACACCGGGGCCTTCGTCCTCGACAGTGATTTCGACCTTCGCCCCGTTCGGCCGAGCGCGAACGGTCACCGTCGAACCTTCTGGAGAGAACGACAATGCATTATCGATGAGATTGGTGACGACTTGGCCCAGACGACTGTCGTTGCCGCGTACAGTGAAGGCTGAGGCGCCCCCGGGCTCGATGAAAAGGCGGATCTTGCGGCTGTCATCAGCCAGCATGTCGACAAACAACCGATACACCGCTTCGAGCACCGTACGGATGTCGATCGGCTGCATTTCCTGGCGCGCCAGCTCGGCATCGAGCCGTGACGTGCTCGCAATGTCATTGATGAGGCGATTGAGGCGCTTGAGTTCGGCCTGGATTTCTTGAATGAGGGCGTTCCGGTCCTCGTCGGACTTCGCATAGGCCATCGCCTCCGCAGTCGAGCGGGCCGCGGCTAGCGGGTTCTTCAACTCGTGAGCGACGTCGGCCGCGAATTTCTCGCTCGCTTCAATGCGCCGGTAAAGCGCACTTGTCATAGCCACGAAGGCGCGGCCCGTCTGACCGACCTCGTCGCGTCGTGCCGTCAAATCCGGCAGCTGCTCGCGGGCTGTGATGTTGTGCGTCACCCGGTTGGCGGCTTCTGAAAGGCGCCGCATGGGGCCGGCGACCGTTCGTTCGAGCACGAGTGAACTTCCGATCGCAACCAGCAGAGCCATTGCCGCGATCTGGAGGATCAGCCACCGCTCGTCCCAAAGAACATCGTCGATGTCGCCGGGATTAGTGGAAATGAGAAGTACGCCGAGGATCTTGTTTCCACGCTTGATCGGCTCGGCCATGGAGACGATTTGCTGGCCGTGGCGGTTGAGAAGCAGGATCGGCGTCTCGACGCCGTTGACCGCCGCGTTCTTGACTTCAGGATAGAGAAACCCGTTGGCGGTGCCGAGCTCGCGATAAACCTTCAGCTCTTTGTTGATCACCCAATAGTGGAGGCGGGTCCAGAAATTTCTGAGTCGCGGAGCCTGCTCGTTGGGGTCGGGCGGCGGATCGGACTTATCGTCGTCGGAGAACAGCGTATCGCCATTGAGGATCAGCGTACCCTTGGAGGAGTAGATACGCGCCTTGAGGTCTGCCGGGCCGACGAGCTTGCGAAGAATAATCGCCGTCTGATGCGGATCGATGGGCAACTCGAGCGCCGCGAACGCGTCGTCGCGCTGGGCGCGTGCGGGTGACTTTTCGGGGATGCGATTGGGGTCGAAAACCGCTCGCTCGTTGACCGCCCGGTAGGCGATAGCCTCAGCAGTGATGCGCGAAACGGTTTTGACGACGTCAACCTTGGCATCGAGCAACCAGCCGTGGTGAAGGCTGAGATAGAGCATCGCAAACAACAGCCCGGCGAGGCCGAGCAGGTTTGCGAGAAGAATTCGGCGCCTCAGGTTTTTGCCGATCGTGCGCGCGATCCAGCCTTTGGCCAACCAGCCACCTGTTGCGGTGGCGGCACGGGTGGCGAAAGCGCGCGCATCGAACTTTGGACGCGGCGACGCTGCTTCCGGCGCAGCAATTCCATCCGCCGGGCTTTTCAGCGCCGCAGCCGCCGCGATGTCGTCGCTGTCAAGTGCCATCCCGTCCCCGGTGGCTGGCCGGCCGCTATTCCTTGAAGCGATAGCCGACGCCGTAAAGTGTTTCGATCACGTCAAAGTCGTCATCGACCTGCTTGAACTTCTGGCGCAGGCGCTTGATGTGGCTGTCGATCGTCCGATCGTCCACGTAGACCTGGTCGTCGTATGCGGCGTCCATCAAGGCGTCGCGAGTTTTGACGACGCCGGGCCGCGTCGCCAACGCCTGCAAAATCAAAAATTCCGTGACAGTCAGCGTAACAGCCTTGCTGTCCCAGTGACAGGTGTGGCGTTCGGGGTCGAGCTTCAGCTTGCCGCGCTCGAGAACTCGCTTGGCTTCGTCCTCGGTCGTCACGCCGTCTTTCGGCGAGACACGGCGAAGAACGGCCTTGACGCGCTCCACGATCAGGCGCTGGGAAAACGGCTTTGCGATGTAATCGTCGGCGCCCATCTTGAGACCGAACAATTCATCGATTTCTTCGTCTTTGGAGGTGAGGAAGATAACCGGCATCGCCGATTGCTGGCGAACGCGACGCAGAAGCTCCATGCCGTCCATGCGGGGCATCTTGATGTCAAATATTCCGAGATCGGCCGGCTCTTCGGTCAGCGCTTCGAGAGCGGAAACCCCGTCCCCATAAGTGCGGACTTTGTAGCCCTCGGCTTCAAGCGCCATCCGCAACGAGGTCAGGATGTTCCGCTCGTCATCGACGAGTGCGATGGTGCTCTTTTCCTTCATCTTTTCCTCTTCTGCCCCTCGGCCTCGGCGGGATGCGCGCCGCGCCCCTTCAGGCGCATATGGCGGCATGGTGTACCAATTGTGGCGCTCCGACCAATTGGGCTCCGGAGGCTGAATAGCACCTGAATAGGCGACCGGGCGGCCAACAGCAAGCAATGCGCTCAAATTCTGTGCTTACAAATAGATATTTCCGCTTGTTTGGCGCGAATATTCGACCCAAGTTCCGTATAAGGACGACTCCAGGAAATCGGGTGCGGCAACATACTGTTACCGGTTTTTGCGTGTTCTTATCGGGCGTGGACCCAAGCAAGGGGTTGAGTTGCGAGCCCAAGTCCGAGACAGCGGCGCCTGAGCGCCGGAATCATCATGTTTGTGCGGCACAAAAAGCCAAATCGTGCGTTGTTGGCGTGCCGATATGAAGTGCACTTATGCGCTGCAATGTCAGCGCTCAGCCATAAGGCAAGAGATGAGCGAGCTGTTTCCGACCCAACCCACGCAAAAGGTCCACCGCAATCTTCGCGAGGCCGAACTTATCGAATTCATCGTCCGGCGGGGCGAGGGAAAGTTGGCGCAGAGCGGCGCGGTCGCGGTTGAGACGGGCCAGCACACCGGCCGGTCGGCTGAAGACAAATATATCGTTCGCGACGACGAAACGGACGGCGCGATCTGGTGGGACAATGCCAAGGAGATGTCGGACGAACAATTCGACCGCTTGCTGGCGGATTTCATCAGCTTCGCCCGGCACAAGGAATTATTCGTTCAGGATCTCTACGCGGGCGCGGAAAAAGATCATCGCCTGAACACTCGCATCGTCACTGAGACAGCGTGGCAATCGCTGTTCATTCGTCATTTGCTCCGCCGTCCCGATGCTAGTGAACTCACTGACTTTCTGCCCGAGTTCACCGTCGTCGATCTACCGAGCTTCCGCGCGGCACCGCTCTATCACGGCACGCGAACCGAAACGGTCATAGCTTGCAACTTTTCGAAGCGGATCGTGCTGATCGGCGGCACGAGTTACGCGGGCGAAATCAAGAAAAGCGTGTTTTCGTTTCTGAACTACCTGCTGCCGACGAAGAACGTCATGCCGATGCATTGCTCGGCGAACGTCGGCAAGGATGGCGATTCAGCGGTGTTCTTCGGCTTGTCCGGAACGGGCAAGACGACGCTTTCGGCCGATCCCGAGCGAGAGTTGCTCGGCGACGACGAGCATGGCTGGTCCGAAAAGGGAATTTTCAATTTCGAAGGTGGGTGCTACGCCAAGACGATCCGGCTGTCGAAATCGGCAGAGCCGCAAATCTGGGACGCTTCGAATCGGTTCGCGACTGTGCTCGAGAACGTCGTGGTCGATACCAAGACGCGCGTTCCGAACTTCGACGACAATAGGCTGGCGGAAAATTCGCGATCGGCATATCCGCTGGAGGCGATTGCGAATGCCAGCGCGACAGGCG
This sequence comes from Hyphomicrobium sp., assembly GCA_040509255.1. GTDB lineage: Bacteria > Pseudomonadota > Alphaproteobacteria > Rhizobiales > Hyphomicrobiaceae > Hyphomicrobium_B. Next base: position 6,439 of record JBEVLH010000335.1, read on the forward strand.
TCGCGGGACATCCGAAAAATATCGTCATGCTGACAGCCGACGCGTTTGGTGTCTTGCCGCCGATCGCGAAACTGACGCCGAGCCAGGCGATGTACCATTTCCTGTCGGGCTTCACGGCGAAGGTTGCCGGAACCGAAAAGGGCATGG
>JBEVLH010000336.1:0-7606 GCA_040509255.1 Hyphomicrobium sp.
ATGTTCTTCCGGGCGACGACCGTCATCACGCTGGTCGGCGGCACCGTCTTCCTGATGTGGCTCGGTGAACAGATCACGCAGCGCGGCGTCGGCAACGGTACCTCGCTCATCATCTTCGCAGGCATCGTCGCCGGCCTCCCGGGCGCGCTCGTACAACTCTTCGAGCTGTCGCGGACAGGCTCGATCTCGCCCGGTATCCTCGTCTTCTTCCTGGTCCTCGCTCTTGCCGTCGTCGCGGCGATCGTTTTCTTCGAACGAGCCCAGAGACGACTATTGGTCCAGTATCCGAAGCGACAAGTCGGCAACAAGATGTTCCAGGGCGAGGCTTCGCACTTGCCCCTGAAACTCAACTCGTCGGGCGTCATTCCGCCGATCTTTGCGTCATCGCTGCTGTTGCTGCCGATAACGGTCGCGCAGTTCACCGCCGGGCAGGGACCGGAGTGGCTGAACACAGCCGTTGCCGCGCTTGGCTCGGGTCAGCCGCTGCATATGCTGGTCTACGCGCTGCTGATCCTGTTCTTCGCGTTCTTCTATACCGCCGTCGTGATCAATCCGAAGGAAACCGCCGACAACCTTCGCAAGTACGGTGGCTTCCTCCCCGGTATCCGTCCGGGCGAAAAGACCGCCGAATACATCGACTACGTTCTGACCCGTATTACCGTCATTGGCGCGCTCTACCTGGCAGCGGTCTGCGTTCTGCCCGAGATCCTGACGTCCTATGCCGGCATTCCGCTCTACTTCGGTGGCACCTCGCTGCTGATCGCCGTCAGCGTCACCATGGATACCGTCGCACAGGTCCAGAGCCATCTGATCGCCCAGCAGTATGAGGGCCTGATCAAGAAGGCCAAGCTTCGCGGAGCGCGTCGATGATCCTGATGCTTCTTGGCCCTCCTGGTGCGGGCAAGGGAACACAGTCTCAGATCATTTCCGACAAGCTCGGACTGCCGCAGCTGTCGACCGGAGACATGCTTCGCGCGGCCGTCAAAGCGGGATCGCCTGTCGGCCTCAAGGCCAAGAAAATCATGGCCGACGGCGGCCTCGTCAGCGACGAGATCGTCATCGGCATCATCGCCGACCGCATTTCAGAGCCGGACTGCGCCAAGGGCTTCATCCTCGACGGCTTTCCCCGCACGCTCGCCCAGGCCGACGCCCTCGACGACCTTTTGAAGTCGAAAGGCCGCCACCTCGACTGCGTGATCGAACTCAAGGTCGACGACACCAAGCTGGTCGAACGGATAGAATGTCGCGCCCGCGAGACGCTGGCGGCCGGCGGCACCGTCCGGGCCGATGACAACGCCGAGGCGCTGAAAATGCGCCTGATCGCCTACTACCGCGAGACGGCGCCGCTGATCGGCTTCTATTATGCTCATAGATTGCTCAAATCGGTGGACGGCATGGCTCCCATCCACGACGTGAGCCGCCAGATCGGCTCGGTTTTGAATCAATTTCAGGATGCTTGACACCCAGAAAACCACGCATTGACGGACAACATGACCCGAGGTAGAACACGCGACTTTCTTCTAGGGCTCAACTTGATCCGGACCAGGGCTTGAAATCCCGGTTCTGCGGTCGTTGCGCCTATTCGTACTTGAGAAGACATCAAAAGCAGCATCGTTAATTCGACACGAGATTTAGAGGCAGGAGACTGAAGTGGCCCGCATCGCAGGCGTCAACATTCCAACTGGCAAGCGCGTTGAAATCGCGCTCCGTTATATTCACGGCATCGGCCCCAAATTCTCGAAAGAGATTTGTGAGAAGTGCAGCATTCCGACGGATCGCCGGGTCAACCAGCTGACCGACGCCGAGGTCCTGCAGATCCGCGAAACCATCGACCGTGACTACACGGTCGAAGGCGACCTGCGCCGCGAAGTCCAGACCAACATCAAGCGCCTGATGGACCTTGGCTGCTACCGTGGCCTTCGTCACCGCAAGGGCCTCCCGGTCCGCGGTCAGCGCACGCACACGAACGCCCGCACCCGTAAGGGCAAGGCTGTTCCGATCGCCGGCAAGAAGAAGGCGACGAAGTAGGTCGCGCATCGAGAATTTCTGCGCGCCGGTCCGCTGGCGCGCGCAACGTTTTTTAGCCTCCCCGAACGAGGCATGGAGCAACGACGGTAATGGCCAAGGAAGCAGCCGCAGCGCGCGGTAAAGTCAAAAAGCGCGAGAAGAAGAACATCACGTCGGGCGTCGCGCACGTCAACGCGTCGTTCAACAACACCATGATCACGATCACCGACGCGCAGGGCAACACCATCGCTTGGTCGTCGTCGGGCACGAAGGGCTTCAAGGGCTCGCGCAAGTCGACGCCCTACGCCGCCCAGATGGCTGCCGAGGATGCCGGCAAGAAGGCCCAGGAGCACGGCATGAAGGTGCTCGAGGTCGAGGTTTGCGGTCCGGGCTCCGGGCGTGAATCGGCGCTTCGCGCTCTTCAGTCGGTCGGCTTCCAGATCACCTCAATCCGCGACGTGACGCCGATCCCGCACAACGGCTGCCGCCCGCGCAAGCGCCGCCGCGTCTAAGAAATTCCGCACGCGCGCCGCTCGATTGGCGCGCGGCAATGCATGTCACCGCTATGAGAGTCCGCGGCCTGCTCCCCCGTCCGCGCAAATTAGGCGAGGTTTCTCGTGAATATTCTCCAAAAGAACTGGCAAGATCTGATCAAGCCCTCGAAGCTTGAAATCCAGACCGGCCGCGATCGTTCCCGCATCGCGACCGTCGTTGCTGAACCGCTCGAGCGCGGCTTCGGCATGACGCTCGGCAACGCGCTGCGCCGCGTGCTTCTGTCTTCGCTTCAGGGCGCCGCCATCAAGACCGTCCAGATCGACGGCGTGCTGCACGAATTTTCGTCCGTTCCGGGCGTCCGCGAAGACGTCACGAACATCATCCTCAACATCAAGGAAATCGCGCTCCGCATCCACTCGGAAGGCGTGAAGCGCATGGTGTTGAAGAAGGAAGGCGCCGGCCCCGTCACCGCAGGCGACATTGAAATGTCGTCTGAAGTCGAAGTCCTGAACCCCGAGCACGTTATCTGCCATCTCGACCAGGGCGCCGCGATCCGCATGGAGTTCACGGCCGACATCGGCAAGGGCTACGTCGCGTCCGATCGCAACCGTCCCGAAGATGCGCCGATTGGCCTGATCCCGGTCGACAGCCTTTATTCGCCGGTGAAGAAGGTCTCCTACAAGGTCGAGAACACCCGCGAAGGCCAGATCCTCGATTACGACAAGCTGACGATGGTCGTCGAAACGGACGGCTCGCTTCGTCCCGAAGATGCCGTCGCGCTCGCCGCCCGCATCCTGCAGGACCAGCTTGCGGTCTTCATCAACTTCGAAGAGCCGAAGAAGGCCCAGGAAGAGCAGCGTCATCCGGAGCTCGCGTTCAACGCCGCGCTTCTGAAGAAGGTCGACGAGCTCGAGCTTTCGGTCCGCTCTGCCAACTGCCTGAAGAACGACAACATCGTCTACATCGGCGACCTCATCCAGAAGACGGAAGCCGAGATGCTGCGTACGCCGAACTTCGGCAGGAAGTCGCTCAACGAGATCAAGGAAGTCCTCGCCACGATGGGTCTCCATCTCGGCATGGAAGTTCCGAACTGGCCGCCGGACAACATCGACGAACTCGCAAAGCGCTTCGAAGACCAGTATTGAGCACTTCCTTCTCCCCTTGGGGAGAAGGCGCCCGAATGGGCGGATGAGGGGATTGTTTTCGATCCCCTCTCACGAGCCCTGTCCCCGAAGGGGAGAGGGAATACCGAGGCGAAGGTGAGGCCATAGAACCTCCCGCGCCGAACCGCACGGCAGATGCCGGCGGTCAACGCAAAGCCTGCAGCGTCAGCAGCGGGCCAACAATGCAAGGATGAAGACACGATGCGACACAAGAAACTCGGCCGCCGTTTTGGCCGCCAGCCAGGCCACCGTGCGGCGATGTTCTCGAACATGGCTGCGGCCCTCATCAAGCACGAGCAGATCATCACCACGCTGCCGAAGGCGAAAGACCTGAAGCGCGTCGTCGACAAGTACATCACGCTCGCCAAGCGCGGTGACCTGAACTCGCGCCGGCTCGCAGCCGCCCGTCTCCGCGACGAAGACATGGTCAAGAAGCTCTTCGACGTGCTTGCCGCGCGCTACAAGGATCGTGCCGGCGGTTACACGCGCGTGCTGAAAGCCGGCTTCCGCTACGGCGATGCCTCGCCTCGCGCCGTCATCGAACTCGTCGACCGCGACGAGAGCGTGAAGGGCGTCGACGACAAGGCCCGCCACGAAGCGCTGCTCGCCGAGCAAGCCCAGGGCTGATCGGTTCACACCGGCAGACGCCCGCTAATACGAACCTCTGACGTCATGGCCGGGCTCACCCCGGCCATTCGCGTTTCTGAGCGATCCCTCGACCGTGACGTTGCCGGTGATCTCTCTATTCCACGGACGTCATGGCAGGGCAGGCGGTATCCAGACAATCGCAGGACGGAATGACCTGCGCGAACCATTGCTTCGCACGCCGTGCCGAAAATCAAAAACCCCGGCGCTGAGATCTGCGCCGGGGTTTTCGCTTTGAGGGCGGGTGATGCGTATCGCTTCAGGTGCGGGAATGATCCTGCAAGCGGGCCGCATCGCGAATGGCTATGCCCTCTCCAGCTCGGTTCGTCGGGGTTGTCGCCCGTCCGTGTTACAGGTGTGTGACGAGCCGGAAATGAACGCCCGCCAGCGACGCCAAAAGCCGATCCGCATTGCCATCGGACCGTCTTGTGCGGGATGATCGGCATTGACCGTAACGCCATGAGCGTCCCGGGCGATTGAGCAGATGGGGCGCACAGCATGACATCCGAATCTCAGGTCGTCGTCACCGGCGCGAGCGGGTTGATCGCCAAGCACACCATCGCCGAATTCCTGCGCCGCGGACATTCCGTGCGCGGCACAGTCAGAAGCCTGGCGAAAGCCGACGACGTCCGCACTGCTGTCAGCCGTCTTGGCGCCGACCCCGGCAAGCTAACGTTCACCGTCGCCGATCTCACGAACGATGCCGGTTGGGATGACGCCGTCACAGGCGCTAGCGTCGTCGTGCATACCGCGTCGCCCTTTCCGCTGACGCAACCCGACGACGCCGACGAGATCATCGCCCCCGCGCGCGACGGCGCATTACGCGTGTTGCGGGCAGCGACGAAGGCATCCGTCCCGCGCGTCGTGCTGACGTCATCCACCGTCGCGATTTTCTACCCGAGCGGCCGCCACAAGGATCATATCTATTCCGAACAGGATTTCAGCGACGAGACGCGGCCCGACCTCACGCCGTACTTCAGGTCTAAGACAATCGCTGAGAAGGCTGCATGGGATTTCAGTAAGACGACGCCGGGCTCGCCCGAGCTGGTTGCGATCAACCCGAGTTTCGTCCAGGGCCCTGCAGCCGATGCCGATCTTTCGACGTCGCACGAGATTTATCGCATCATGGCGAAAGGCACCTATCCGGCCGCGCCGCGCATAAGCTTCCCGGTGACCGATGTGCGCGATGTCGCCGCAGCGCACGCCGAAGCAGCGTTCCGGCCCGGCATCAGCGGCAATCGCTATCTCATCGGGGAAGGCCAGCTCAGCCTCTACGCGCTGGGGCAGATCCTGGCGCGGGAGTTGCCGGAACTCGCGTCCAAGGTGCCGAAATTCGAGCTCCCCGACTTTGCCGTGCGGGCGCTCGCGGTTTTCGACAGGAAATTGCGGACGATTTTGCCAGAGCTTGGGCAAAACAAGGCCTTCACGAATGCGAAAGTGAAGGCCGACCTGGGGTTGACGCTCCGCGGCGCCGACGAGGCCGCGACGGCAGCGGTCCGATCATTACGAGACCTTAGGTTGATCTGACCCGCCGCCAGACCGTATTTCTCGTCGCGACTCGTCTCGGCCGAGGCGGTCGTGCATCACGTGAACGGCGATCGCGCCGTCCCATCGGAAGAGCTGATCGATGACAATGAAGATGTGGATCCTCGTTGGCGCGGCGCTGGCCATTGGAGCAAGCGTAGCGCCGAAGGTGTTCAGCCCCACTGAGGAAACGTTCGCGCAGGAAAAGACCCCGCCGCCCTCGCGCGAAGCCATGCAGTATTCCTATTCGCCGATCGTGAAAAAGGCCGCGCCCGCGGTGGTGAACGTCTACGTGCGGTCGCGCGTCCAGACGTTCGACTCGCCTTTCGCCAACGATCCGTTCTTCCGCCACTTCTTCGGTAACGCCTTCGGCCATCCCTCCGAACGGGTCCTGAGTTCGCTCGGCTCGGGTGTCATCGTCGCCCCCGAAGGCCTGGTCGTCACCAACACCCACGTCATCAAGGGCGGCAGCGATGCCGCCATTCGCATCGCGCTCGCCGATAAACGCGAGTTCGACGCCAAGGTCATCGCACAGGACGACAAGGCCGACATCGCGGTTCTGAAGATCGAGGGCGGCGAGGGCAGCTTCCCGTTCCTGCCGTTCGACGATTCCGACTCGCTTGAAGTCGGAGACCTTGTCCTCGCCATTGGCAATCCGTTCGGCGTCGGCCAGACCGTGACGAGCGGCATCGTTTCGGCCCTCTCGCGTTCCGAGATCGGCCAGTCGGACAGTCAGGTCTTCATCCAGACCGATGCCGCCATCAATCCGGGCAACTCGGGCGGCGCGCTGGTGGATATGTCCGGCCGCCTCGTCGGCATCAACACCATGATCTATTCGCAGTCCGGCGGCTCGGTCGGCATCGGCTTCGCCATCCCCTCGAACCTCGTGCGCGTGTACGCCGAAAGCGCCGCCAAGGGCAGAAAAGTCGAAAAGCCCTGGCTCGGCGCCAAGCTCGAAGCCATGTCGCGCGAGGTCGCCGAAGGTCTCGGGCTCGATCGCGTCGTCGGTGCGGTGGTGACGCGCCTCTACGACAAAGGTCCCGCCGCCGACGCCGGCCTTGAGGCAGGCGATGTAATCACGCAGGTGGACGGCGTTGAGGTCGTCGATGCCCGGGCCGTCTACTATCGCCTGACCACGAAAGGCATCGGCCGCACTGCGCGCTTCAAAGTCGTGCGCAACAAGAAGGATATCGATGTCGACGTTCCGCTCGTCGCGGCGCCGAAACCCGGCAAAAACGACGCGAAGAACTTATCGGGCAACCATCCGCTCGATGGCGCGCGGATTTCCAACATCCTGCCGTCCGTCGCCGACGACTTCAATCTCGACGACATCGGCGGCGTCGTCATCACGTCCGTGCGCGACGGCTCGATGGCCCAGCAGTTCGGCTTCCGGCCGGGCGACATCATCGTGGCCATCGGCGACGACAAAATCGCGAGCGTCGACGTGGCCGAGCGCGACTTGGCCAATCGCCGGTCGCTCTGGCAGATCTCCGTCAAACGCGCCAACCGCGTTCTGCAGCTTCAGGTCCCGGGCTAGCTCCGGGCAACGTCGGGGTTGGTCGAGGCCCTGCCATTAACCGTATCGCCTCGCATCTCGGCCCTGACCGCCGCCGAGCTGACAAAATCCTGGCCGAGTTTGCCCGCTGCCATGCCGCGTCGTTGCGTAACGGAGTAAGCCGATGTCCGACAATCGAGGTGTGTTGATCATCGGCGAGGACGCCGTGCTCAAAGGCGAAGTCAAAAGCGGCCAGCGCATCGAGATCTGGGGCTAC
>JBEVLH010000337.1:0-6535 GCA_040509255.1 Hyphomicrobium sp.
CCAACGATCGTAAGCGCCAGATTTCCGACGATCCCGTGACGAGGAGCGAGTTCGGCCTTCCCGAAAACGCCTTCGTCTTTTGCTCGTTCAACAACAGTTACAAGCTCAACGCCGCGATGTTCGACGTGTGGATGCCGCTGCTGTTGAAGATTCCCGGTTCGGTACTGTGGCTGCTCGTCCCCAACCAAACATGCGCGAACAATCTGAGGCGCGAGGCGAAAGCGCGCGGCGTCGATCCGGACCGACTAGTGTTTGCGCAGCGAATGTCGATCGCGAAGCACCTTGCTCGCCACCGCGTGGCCGATCTCTTCCTCGATGCTTTGCCTTGCAACGCTCACACCACAACCAGCGATGCATTGTGGGCCGGCCTTCCGGTTTTGACCTGCCTCGGCGAAACGTTCGCAGGCCGCGTCGCCGGCAGCCTTCTCACCGCCATGGGCCTGCCGGAGTTAATCACGACAAGTTTAACCGACTACAGCAATCTTGCGCTCGAGTTGGCTCAGGACAAAACCAAACTCGCTGGAATTCGCCAGAGGCTGATGGCCAGAAGGGATAGCGCGCCCCTGTTTGATACGTCGCGCTACACTCGCAATCTTGAAAGGTCGTTTGAAACCATGGTCGCAATCGCGCGGGCGGGCGAAGCCCCGCGGCCCTTCGCCGTCGTGGAGGAAGATAAACAAGAGGAGAGGCCGAACCCGCGACCGACTTCGCTGCGCGAAATCTACCGTGAATGCCCGCTCTGCGGTGGCCACGATGCCGTCCCCGAAACCGAAGCCCGCATAACGACTCATCCACTGTACAACGCGCAGCTGCCGCCTGTTCTGGGCTGGCGGCGCTGTTCATCCTGCGAGCACGTTTTCACGGAGGGCTATCTGACGCCTGCTGGCGTCGAACTACTTCACGGTGGGCGACAGCAGGAAACAACCGTCGGCAAGGACGCAGAGAATAGTCGCAAGGTTTCGGCGAAGACGGTTTCTCGGGTTGCACGTTACGTGTCGGAAGGCGCTTGGGTTGACGTTGGTTTTGGCAACGCATCGCTCCTGTTTACTGCGGCCGAATGGGGCTTTCGCCCGATCGGTATCGACGAAAACAGTGCGAGCGTCGCCAAGCTCAAGCGATTTGGCTATGAGGCCTGCTGCAACCTTGCCGACCTCAATGCCGAAGCGAGCGCTTCAGTCGTAAGCATGATGGAAGGCTTCGATCGCATCGCGTTTCCCCGAGAGGTTCTGGCCACGATCCATCACGTTCTGAGGCCCGGCGGCGCGCTTGTTCTTTCGTTGCCCAATCGCGAATCGATTATCTGGCGCGCTCTCGAGGCCGCGGGTAAAAACACCTACTGGGCTGACATAGAGCGGCACCACAGTTTCACCCGCCGCCGCCTTGCCGCTCTGCTGGAGGCGCATGGTTTCAAATTCGTTGAGTACGATATCGTGGACGACCAGCGCAGCGCGATGGAAATCGTCGCCGTCAAGACGAGCTAAGTCTAACGGCACGAGCCAAGGCTATTGGCACAGCGTCAGGTGACGCTTGCGGTCCTTCATGTCGAGATGCAGATGATCGTGGTGAGCTTCGTTGGTGTCGGGCCCGAGAACGGTTCCGAAAACGTCACATGCGCCGTCGTGCGCTTGGTGCAGAAACGCCGACATCGCTTGCTTGGCCTGCTCCTCCTTTAGAGCTTCCGTCGAACTCGGCTTTTCCTTCTCATCGATCTTGTCTTTGGTCTCGCTTTTGGCCTTATCGTCGCTCTTCTTCGCGACGTCGTGCGCGCCGAGCTTGGATGCCGCGACCTGGAACGTGGCCTTGACGGCGACCGCGGCCTGGCTCGACTTCTGCGCACGCTTCAGCACCTCCGCCGTGGGACCCCAGTTTCTTGAAACGCGGATGATCTTGCCGTCAGCCAGCACGAAAGCTGAAACGTCAATTGCGTTCATTAGCGCGTGCTCGCTGATCGGCGCCCGCGCAAGGCCGTAACGATTTCGGCACGAATAAGAGCCCGCCAGGATGCGCACGATAGGCGAATTAAAGTTTTTCTGCGCAGCTGGCTGTAGCGTGTCGGTGATCCAGCTATTGAGGCCTGCGATCATCTTGCAATTCAGAGTCGCCGACGGCTCGAATTTGACGTGGCTCTCGCCGATGCTCGTTAATTCGCGAGGTGCCGGCGCCCCGCAAATCCCTTCGCGGGCCGGCGGCAGGGCTTCGGAGACAACGGTAATTTTTGCAAGCAGAGAGTCACACTCCTGCTTCGCGGCCGCCACTTCCGCATCCGTCCATGGCGGCGCAGTCTGCTGTGCCGGCGGAATTGGCTTTGTTGAGGCTTCCGGCTGTGCGGGCAGCGAAGGCACGGCTTGGCCTGGTTCGTCGGAAGCAGCAACGTCAGGCCCCTTTGCATCCGCCGTTTTGTCCAACGGCGGTGAATCCGACTTCACGGAGGAACCTGGTGCGCTCGGGTTAAGGGGCGATGCGTCTGGTCGCGCATGCAACTCTGCTTCAGGCGGAGAGCTGAGGTGACCGGCCCGAACGATGTAGAAAGAATTGGGTTCGAAGAGGGGGAGGAGCAACAGCCCCAAGAAGACGACGCGCGTCAGGGTAATCGAAGAACGGACCGCGAGCGCATCGGCCTTGGTGACGGCCTTGGCTCGCAACGCCACGGCCCGGGCTAACAATTCCTGCTGCGCGCTCAAGACGTACCCTACTTCCTGAAGCCCCCAAATGCGTTCCGTAAGCCCTCAAGTTCTCTTCAAAATAGCCCCAAAGTTTGACAACAGATGGCGTTGATGTCGAGGCAAGACAAAAATCGCCCTCGAACGGAGCTCTGCCAAAACTCTCAATTTCGGGAGGGAGTTCCAGCATACTCAAGCATGCCAGGGATTTCTTCAAATTCGGTCAATGAGGCTCTGTTTTTTAAAATCCCTCGGCGTCATCCCGACCATGGCTTTGAACAGCCGGCCGAAATGGGAAACGTCCTCAAATCCCCAGGAATACGCAATATCGCTGATCTGCCGATGCGCCTGAGCCGGATCCGAAAGACTGGCCTGGCACTTCTCGATTCTCCGGCTGAACAAAAGCCGCTGCAACGATGTCTTTTCCGCGTCGAGCAGTTGGTTGGCATAGCGGACAGAAATTCCCGCGGCGGCTGCGATCTCTTCGCATGTTGCGCCGCACTTCGACAAATTGGCGTCGACCACCGACTTCAGTCGCAACAAGGACGCAAGGCGCGCAGACGAGTGAACGAAGCCAGTGCCCTCCGCCTCCTTCAACGCGAGCGCTACGAGGTCGAGCAGCTGGAACTGCACTTGCGATTGCGATTGCCCGCTGAGAAAGGAAATCTGGTCGGGAAGGAGGCGCGCAAAAGTGGAAGCAAGAGCGCCGCCACCGTGCCGGCCGTCAACACGCTGCGCGGTCCAACGCCCTAGCGGTCCGAGACGTGCTTCGCAGTCCCGCCGCGGCACTTCGATGACAAGGGAACTCGTGTCGTCCGATAAGTCGAAGGACGCGGGGCGGTTGATATCCACCAGAGCAAGATCGCTGGCCCTCAACTCGGCCTCGTGACCGTTTTGATTGATCTTCATCGTGCCCGAAAGCTGCACGACGATATGAATGATGTCTGTGAGAGGCGCCGCCTGCCTCTTAGTCCGCCAGGCTCGCAAACCGTTGCAACGTGCCACCGAGAGCGCCATGCCCGCGACCCTTAGATGCCGCAAGTCGCCTTCGAACCGCGTCGGATGGGCAGGACGATTTTCGTGAGGTCCAAAAATACGACGGCTCGTCTCGGACCAATATTCAAACCGGTCTCGAGGATGAACGTCTGCTGTGTTGAAGAGAAGTTCTGTTGGCTCGTGCTGAAGGCACGTATCCGCTTCGCCCAGAATACGTAGCATTTTTGTCTTCCCTGCCCGCGGTGAAATGATACGGAACGGAGGGAACACGTCAAACGCAAAGAAACAGAGCCGCCGATGTTCCTTTGAATGGAACCATCGGCGTCGTCGCTCGTTATTACCTGCTCGTTTTTTAGGCCGCAGATGGGCTTTCGTCGTGAACGGAGAGAATGGCCCTTAGAGTAGAGATGAATTGGCTTGCTTCGGAGGCGGGAACACCGGCGAGAAGCTTCTTTTCTACCCGGTTGTAGAGTTTGTCGGCGCCTGCGATTGCCTTTGCTCCCCGTTTCGACAGTCGGACGCAGTAGGCGCGACCATCGAGTGGTGAACGCTTCCGCTCCAAGAGCCCTTTCCGGATAAGCCGGCTGACGATTCCGGCGACCGTCGATCGGTCGATGCCGGTGATTGTAACGAGATCCGTTTGGCTCAAATCTTCCTGCCGAGAGATCGCCGTTAGGATAGCAAGCTGCCTAAGCGTCAGGTCGTTATCCGCGGTTTCCGTCGAATAAAGCTGGGTCGCACACTGATCGACGCGGCGCAGAAGATGAATAACCGAGCGCTGAAGATGGGCTGCCGGTTGCTGGCTCATTGCGAAATTTTCCCTCCACTTGAAAAGACTTATTGATCAGCACGCAAACACTCAGTGAAGAAAACAATAGTCAGCTTGGATATTCTCTTCTGATGCGGGTATGAAAGTCGGACGTGAGGGAGATTGCGAAGAATTTAGATCTATGTAAGCGCCGCTCACGATGCGAACAAAACCTGCACTAAGCAGCCCACGCCGCGTGGACAGTAATAGGCCGCGGCATGCCGCCATCGGCAAAAAGTAGTAGTCAAGCACTCGCGGACCCCGCGTTGCTGAATGGCTCACTGACGTCGCTCCAAAACATCGGGGATTCGCGGCCACAGGCCCCGCCATTCGGCCGCGAAACCGTGTCAATGCGATGCGACTTTCAGCCGGATGCGCCATCATCTCGGTACGCGTCCCATGGCGCGCCTGAACGGCAATGATCTGTACGCGCGGTTTCGCCGTCGAGGCCGATCGGCATTCGGCCGGACAGCCGCCGCGAAGACAACGGAGTGGCTGTGGCAACCATCATAACTGTGCATGGCACCTTCGCGGCACCAACTGCCCCCGATCCGAACGGCGGTCTGACGCCGGAGCCGCAATGGTGGGAGAGCGGAAGCACTTTCGAGAAAGATATGCGCGACCTTGTCGACGCTCGCGACGGAGAATTGAATTTCGTGCCGTTTTCGTGGGCAGGCGACAACAGCGAAGTCGAGCGCCGCGCTGCCGGCAACCGGCTGTCGAAAGTTCTACGTGACCTTGAAGCCAAGAGTGAGCCCTATTGCATCGTCGGACACAGCCACGGCGGCTCAATTTTATCCGATACGCTGCTCGTCAACTCCGCTCGCCGCCGTCCGCTAGCGAACCTAAAACGCTGGATCACGGTCGGAACACCATTTCTGAAACTCAGGAAAGAGCTTTGGCTCCTCACTCGGCTGAGCTTGATGCGAAAAGTCGTCTTTGTCGCGTCGATGATGCTGTTGCTGATGTTCCTCGTTTATCTCACCGCCACACAGGTTGACGGCGAGCGCGCGCTTTTCGGCAGCACCTTTCCGCGCGTTTGGGTTGCGACCGGCCTGCTCGCGAGTTTGCCGGCGCTCGTCTTTTACATCGTGCTGCGTTGGCTCGATGGCCGCTCCATGCTGAATTACCATTCGAGAACGACGAAGCGCGCCGACACCAGCTTTGCGCCGCGCTGGTTGCCGCTCTCGCACCCCGACGACGAAGCGATCCAGGGGCTTTCGCTGCTACCAGATGCGCGGCTCGATTTCTTCGACAAGTCTTTCGCGGTCTCATCGATCACACTGTTATCAGTGATCACGTTGCCGATTATTTATTTCGCGATCCTGTTATCGCCCCCGACCATGGTTCACATCGCGGAATGGTTGAAAGCGGAGATCTACGATTCCAACGCGTCGGTTGACGCGGAGACGGCACTCAATGACCTGCGAACCCAGCTTATGGCCGCTCGCAAAGGCGAGGGCGAAGCGGTGACCAGCGAAAGCGGCGCGGCCGTCCCATCGCCGCCGGACCGCACGGCAGCATGGCGGCAGTACCGCCAGAAGCGCAACGAACTCGAGCAGAAATATCCCAATCTCGATGCGATCGAGCGCGGCATGCGCTTCAAGCGCCGCTTTTTCCAGAAAAATGGTCAGCCCTGCGAAGGCGGAACGCTCTGCGGTGGAGGGCGCGACCTCGCCGTCAACAGCGGTCTGCTGCTTCACGTCGTGACGGACGAGCTGTCGTGGGCGCTGGGAGCCGCCGACCTCGAAGATCGCAGAAAGCGCTGGTTCTGGTCGCTGCTGGTACCGGCAATCGTCGTCCCGGCGATCCTAGGAGCGGTCGCGCTCGTGCTTATGGTTTTCATCCAAGGCATAGCCACATTCGTCAGCGCGCTCGCGAGCAAGGCGCTGAACAGCATAACCAACTCCGAAGTGAAACGCGCGGCCTACGGCAATGACACTGAAGGGGAGGTGGCCATCGGCGCGCTGGATCGCCCGACCTGGATCGAAAAATCGCTTCCCCGGCTTCCCGCGCAGGTGGCCGATCTCATCACGGACTACAGCAATGCGGCGGCCAGCCTATCGATCGC
>JBEVLH010000338.1:0-4391 GCA_040509255.1 Hyphomicrobium sp.
CTCGGCGCGCCGCGCTGGCTGATCGCACGCATGGCCATGAACACCACAATGGATACGCTGGTCGGCAGCGTTCCCGTTTTCGGCGATATTTTTGACGTCGCCTACAAATCCAACCTCAAGAACGTCGCGCTCCTGAAGCGCCACGCCGAGAAGAACGGCGCCCGCTACGGCCGCCGCACGATCGAGGCATCGTATTCTGTGGTCAACTGACCCAATCGGAAAAATTGTCGTCCCGGCCGGATCGCATCGAACCGCCGGGATGACAGGCGCTTAAACGTCCAAGTTCGAAACGTTGAGCGCGTTTTCCTGGATGAAGTCCCGGCGGGGCTCGACGACGTCGCCCATCAGCATCGAGAAGATCTGGCCCGCCTCGTCGGCATCACCGACTTTCACTTGCAGAAGCGTGCGTACCTCCGGATCGAGCGTCGTCTCCCAAAGCTGCTCGGGGTTCATTTCGCCCAGACCCTTATAACGCTGCAGGTCGAGCCCCTTGCGCCCGGTTTCATAGACCGCGGTAAGCAGCGAGCGCGGCCCCGTGACGATATCCGTCTTGTCCTTACGCTTCAGCTTCGCCGGCGTGTCGTACACCTCGGCAAGATGGGCGTGGCGATCGTTGAGGCGGCGCGCGTCGAGCGAGCCGAGCAGCGCCCGGTCGAGCACATGCACTTCTGTCACGCCGCGAACCTCGCGCTTGAAGATGTAGCCGTCGTTGCCGTAGCGGCCTTCCCAACCCGTCTCCATCTCCTCCGAGATCGAATCGAGACGCTTCGCGATCCGCTCGGCGATGGCATTGGCTTTCTCGGCTGACGGCGTCGCCAGGATCGAGGCATCGAACACGCCGCCGATGGCGCCTTGCTCGACGACATTGCGGTTGTAGCGCGAATGCAGTCCGTTAATGCCGCCCGCAATCTGCCGAGCCTGATCGACGATGTCGCGAAGATCGCGCCCACCGCGTTCCGTACCGCTGCCCGTGACGAGCACAGCATCCACGAGGCCCTGATCGATCAGATAATCTTCAAGCGCGCGCTCGTCTTTTAGATAGGAATGCGCCTTGCCTTTCGCGACTTTGTAGAGCGGCGGCTGCGCAATGTAGACGTGCCCCATTTCCACCAGCTCATGCATCTGCCGATAGAAGAACGTCAGCAGCAGCGTTCGAATGTGCGCACCGTCGACGTCGGCGTCGGTCATGATGATGACCTTGTGGTAGCGCAGCTTATCGAGCTTGAACTCGTCGGTGCCGATGCCCGTACCCAGCGCCGCGATGATGTTCGTCACCTGCTCCGACGACAGCATCTTGTCGGTGCGGGCCCGCTCGACATTCAAAATCTTACCTCGGATCGGCAGCACGGCCTGGAACTCGCGCTTTCGGCCTTGTTTGGCGGATCCACCGGCTGAGTCGCCTTCGACGATGAACAGCTCGGTCTTCGATGCATCGCGATCCTGGCATTCCGCCAAGCCGCCCGGCAGCCTTAGCCCGTCCAACGCACCCTTGCGCCGCGTGAGATCGCGCGCCTTGCGTGCCGCCTCGCGGGCAAGTGCCGCCTCGACGATCTTGCCGACAATGACTTTCGCTTCCTTCGGATGCTCCTCGAACCAGGCGCCAAGCTGGTCGCCGACCGCCGACTCCACAACCGGCTTCACTTCCGACGAAACCAGCTTGTCCTTCGTCTGCGAGGAAAACTTCGGATCCGGCACCTTGACGGAAAGCACGCACGTCAAGCCTTCGCGCGCGTCGTCGCCCGAAAGCGTGACCTTCTCCTTCTTCGCAAGTCCTGTTTCGTCGGCATATTTATTGACGATACGGGTGAGCGCGCCGCGGAATCCGGCGAGATGCGTTCCGCCGTCCCGCTGCGGGATGTTGTTCGTGAAGCACAGCACCGTCTCGTGGTAGCTGTCGTTCCACCACAGCGCCGCCTCGACGGTGATGCCATCCTTTTCGCCATGGATCATGATCGGTTCGGCCAGCGCCGACGACTTCGAGCGGTCGAGATAACGCACGAACGCCGCCGTGCCGCCGCTGTAATTGAATTCTTCCTGCTTTACGTCGGCATGACGGGCGTCCGTCAGGACGATTTTCGCGCCCGAGTTCAGGAACGCCAGTTCGCGCAGCCGATGCTCGAGCGTTGCGAAGTCGAATTCCATGACATTATGAAACGTCTCCGTGCTCGGCAGGAACGAGACCTCCGTCCCGCGCTCTCCACCCGCGTCGCCGACGACCTTCAGCGGCGCAATGGCGACGCCGTTATGAAATTCGATGTAGTGCTCTTTGCCTTCGCGCCAGATCCGGCACTTGAGCCACGTCGAAAGCGCGTTGACGACCGAAACGCCGACGCCGTGCAGGCCGCCTGAAACCTTGTATGAGTTCTGGTCGAACTTGCCGCCTGCGTGCAGCTCCGTGAATACGATCTCGGCGGCGGAGCGCTTCGGAACGTTATCGTCGTCGCGCTTGATGCCGGTCGGAATGCCACGTCCATCGTCGCGCACGGTGCACGAGCCATCCGGGTTGAGCGTCACCACGCACGACGTCGCGTGCCCCGCCAGCACTTCGTCGATGGCGTTGTCGACCACTTCGTAGATCATGTGGTGCAGACCCGACCCGTCGTCGGTGTCGCCGATGTACATGCCGGGGCGCTTACGCACCGCTTCCAGCCCCTTCAGCATCTTGATGCTGTCTTCGCCGTAATCGGCTTCAGGGGCTTTTTTGAGCGGTTGAGCGTTCATTTTTCGGCTTTCTCAGCAGACGGATTTTCGGTCAATTTCCATAGCACAAATCCCCCCGAATATCCGCAAAAAATCGATAGAATTTGGTGGCAAAAAGTCGTTGATTTTCAGCATTTTGGATGTGGCCGTTTGTCCCTCTTGAACGGCTCAGGGAAGGGCTTCCAGTTTTCCCTCGGTCACGGCCCAGAATCGGGCCTTTCCGGCAAGCGCCGAGAACGCCTCCGCGTCCGTTCCAGTCATCCACGCCTGCGCGCCCAGCCGCAGGATTTCGTCGAACAGCGCCGCCCTCCGATGGACGTCGAGATGCGCCGTGATTTCATCGAGCAAAAGGATCGGCGCAGCGCCTTCCTGTCGCTCCGTGAGAAGCTCGGCATGGGCGAGAACGAGGCCGAGCAGCAGTGCTTTCTGCTCTCCGGTCGAAGAATGCCGCGCTTCGAGCGCCTTTGGCCCATGCTCGACGATAAGATCGGAGCGATGCGGCCCGTCGAGCGTCCGCCCCGCTGCCCGGTCGCGCTCGCGCGTCTCGCGCAGCGTCTTGGCGTAGACATCTTCCGCTTCGACCGCCGACAGCCGCTTGAGGTCCTCTTCGATGGCGCCATCGAGCCGGAACGACGACCACGGAAATGCAGAATCGGGGTCGCGCTCTCGCCGTTTCGCGACGATCGCCGCCATCGCCGCGACGGCTTCGAGCCGCGCCGCCGCAACCGCGATGCCGGTCTCCGCCATCACCTGCTCAAAACCGGAAAGCTGAGCGTTATCGTGTACGCCGTCCGACAGCAGCCGGTTGCGGCTCGTCATTGCCCGCTCGAACCGGCCGGCGATGGTTCGGTAGCCGTGATCGAAACACAGGATCAGCCGATCGAGAAACCGCCGCCGTTCGGACGCCGGCCCGGTGAACAGCCCGTCCATGGCGGGGGTCACCCAAACGATTTCGAGATAATCGGCGAGCACGCCCGACCCCGATTGCGCCGTGCCGTCAATTCTGACCACGCGGCCCGCCCGCTCGCCGCGCTCCTTCGCGCCCGCCGCTAAGCCGGTTCCGATATCCGCGACCCCCGCAAGCGTATGCGCGCGCGCCGCGATCGCGAAGCCACCGTCGCCCGCCCCCCGCGCCAGATCGACGAACGGAACACGCCGGAGCCCTTGCCCCGGTGAGAGCAGCGACAGCGCTTCAAGCAGATTGGTCTTGCCCGAGCCGTTCGCGCCGACGATCACCTGCGGACCCGCGTCGGTCGCAACGGTCGCCTGCGCGTAGCTCCGGAAATTCGTCAGAGCCAGCCGCTCGACCCACAGCGTCATTCTCCTCCCCCTTGCGGGGAGGGGGCGGACCGATGAGAAAGTACGTTTTCGATCGTGTCCATCACACCTTCGATGTTTTGCATGACGTCGCCGTTCGTCCTGCGGAGGACAACAAAGCCCTGATCCTCACGATAGCGCTGACAAACCTGATCGTTGGTAATCTCGCTTTCGGAGGCGTACGTCGCGCCGTCGATCTCAACGATGACCCGCTTCGAGAGGCAGGCAAATCGACAAAAAAAAAGCGATCGATTGGAACTTGCCTGCGGAACGTCGATCCGACTGTCTTCAACTGTCGCAGCTGATACCAAAGCTTGCGTTCAGCTGCCGTCGGTGAGTTCCGAAACTGACGTGCACGCTCGTTCGCCATGACT
>JBEVLH010000339.1:0-4211 GCA_040509255.1 Hyphomicrobium sp.
GCATAGCGCGTCCGTTCGTCCAGTGGGATGAACGTGTCGTCACTGCGCGTCATAAGAACTTTGTAGCGGCCGGACTTCTCGAGCAGGTCGCGCAGGACGAGGCCGAAGGCCAGAACGACGTCTTTCTCGATCGTACCGTATTTTTCAGCGCCCGAGTCATAGCCGCCGTGACCGGGATCCAGAACGATGATTGGCCTGAATGTCCGCGCGGCGCGCTCTTTGGGGTTCTGCGCAAGGCGCGGAACCGGCGGCTGCAATGTCACCGGCCCAAGCCCGGCAGGCGATGCGATGCCCTTGCGTGGTCCTGCGGCCGCGGAACCGGCAGGTATGATCGAGAGTGAGAGGCGATACTGGCCATTCTTGCCCGCGACGAGGTTTGAACTTTCCACGACCACGGGCTGCGTGACGTCGATCACTACGCGGGTCTTGCCCGGTGCTGCCAGTCCCGCCCGAATATTTTTGACCAGGCCGAGGGGAGCATCTCCATCAAGCCGCGGAAGGCGAACGCCAACTTCCGGAAGCTCGACGATCACCCGGTTCGGCTGCGAAAGCGAAAAGACCTGATAGTCGACTTTGCTTCCAAGCTCGATGACGAACCGCGTGCCGGTGACCCGATGAGCCGGAACAGGTGAGGGGACCGCAATGGCGGCGCTCGCTGCGACCTGCAACTCGTCAGCGCGGGTCGAGCACACGGCGCAGGCGACTGACACCGCCGCTATGACGCCGCAAACTGTGCGTCGAACCGAGCCTCGCATTCGTTCTTTCCCCCAAGGCGCCCACCCATTCCCCGTGCGCCACAGACAGTATCTGTGTGCCTACGGAAGATGGCGTTTTAGCGGTCAGAGTGACACAGCGATTAAGGTTATCGGGCGCGCCCGGTTAAGCATCCGTTAAGGCATGCCAATTGAAAGCGGCGGACGCAAACGGCAGTGCGCTAGGACTTCCTCGAAGCCCACGCCGCAGCGGCGTCTTCGTCAGCTTCCCGCGCGTCGACCCAGCGGTCGGTACCGTCGACCAGCGTCTCCTTCTTCCAGAAGGGCGCGCGCGTCTTGAGATAATCCATCAGGTATTCGGCGCCCGCGAACGCGTCCTGCCGGTGCGGAGCGCAGGCGATGACGAGAACGATGTTGTCGCCTGGCTTGAGTTCTCCCACCCGATGCACGATGAGCGACGCTGAAAGCCTGAAGCGAAGTCGGGCGTCCGCCTCGATGCGCTCCAGTTCTGCTTCCGTCATGCCGGGGTAGTGCTCGAGCGTCATGGAGATGAGTTCGACGCCGCCGACCTCGCCGCGCACCTTGCCGACGAACAGCGCCACGCCCCCGATGGTCGTGTCGCTCGCCGAGAGGGCTGCCATTTCGGCACTGAGGTCGAAGTCGGCGGTCGAGACCCGGACGGCCATGATGTCAGCCTCCGGTCACCGGCGGAAAGAACGCGATCTCGCGGCCCGCGCCGATGGCCGCCGTCGGCTTGGCATGGGTATGGTCGATGGCGACGCGAATAGCATCCGGTTTTGCGAACGCCTGGTCGAAGGGATGTCCGCGGCGCGACTGCCAGATGAGAAGGTCGGCGACCGTCTGAATCTCGGCCGGCAGCCGCAGGCGTTCTTCGCTGACGCCGGCGCGCTCGCGCAGCCACGCGAAATAGCGTAGGGTCACTTCGGCGTTCGATTGTTGCTCGGTCATGTCGCTCTCAGCGATAGATCGCGTGGCGGATCCCGGCCTTTAGATAGTCATAGCCGGTGAGAAGCGTAAGGATCGCGGCAATCCAGAGCAGCCCCACGCCTATTTCCGTTGTCCCTGAAAACACGCGTTCCGCCGCGGGGCCTGCGAGCAGGATCGCGAGCGCTACGAATTGAACCGCGGTCTTCCACTTCGCCAGCTGCGTCACGTGAACCTTGACGTTCAATTCGGCGAGATACTCGCGCAGCCCGGAAACCAGGATTTCCCTCGCCAGGATCGTCAGCGCCGCCCAAATCGACCATCCCCCGATGGTATCGGCATAGACCAGCATCAGCAGCGTCGCGCCGACCAGCAGCTTATCGGCGATCGGATCGAGCATCCGGCCAAGGTTCGACTGTTGCTCCCAAATCCGGGCGAGATAGCCGTCCAGCCAATCGGTGATGCACGCGGCAACGAAAATGACGAACGCGAGCCAGCGCGAAACTTCGCCCGTCCCGAAGAACAGCACGCCCGCGAGCACGGGTACGGCCGCGATCCTTCCATAGGTTAGGATGTTTGGCAGGCTCATTGAAAGCGAGCGGTGCGCGACGTGATCCATGAATTTGGGTAGCCGCAGCAGCGCTCCGCCGTCAATCCCCTGGACGGGAAGGTAACGGCCATTGCTCGGCTTCCGAGGGCAGAAAGCCGCAGTCGCCAGCTTTAAGACGCCGCCGCCGACGCGGGAGCAGGAGGCGGGGCTGCCGGCGCTGCCGGCGCATCCGCCGTCGACGTCCCGAAGATGCCGGACCGCCGCAACGCTTCGTAAACGGCAACCCGAAGATCCGACTGCACCTTCGTCCCGTGCGTAATGTCAGGAAGCACGACCCGCAGGGAATAGTCGGTCGTGTCAGTCGTGTAGCCCTCGAAGATGGCCATCGGTGCCGGTTCCCGCAGGATATTGGGATGTCGGTTCGCACATTCCGAAAGAATGGCGAGCACGCGTCTGGGGTCGACATCGGTACCGGCGGAAAACTTCAGAACCACCCGCCCGAGTGCGCTGCGATGCGTCCAGTTTAGAACACGGCCCGTAATGAGTTCCGAGTTCGGGACAATCAAGCTCGCCCGGTCGAACGTTTCGATTTCCGTCGACCTGACCGAGATGCTCCTCACGGTTCCCTGCTCGGTGCCGACCACAACCCAGTCGCCGACCTTGATCGGTCGTTCGATCAGCAGAATGAGGCCCGAGACGAAGTTGTTGACGATCGACTGCAGACCGAAGCCGATACCGACGGAGAGCGCGCCCGCGACGATGGCTAGGTTGGTGATGTTGAAGCCGGCGTACGAAATGGCGATGACCGCAGCCAATCCGGTTCCCGCATAGCCAACCGCCGTATCGATGGAATTCGCGATGCCCGCGTCCATCCGTGGCGCGATCAGAACATTTTCTCGCAGCCGTCGCTGGATCACCCGGGTGATGAAAACGCCCACGACGAAAATGGCGACGCCGACGAGGATCCGAACGATCGAGATGCGAATGGATCCGACTTCGAATCCGAAGAACAGTCGGCTCAGCCAGTCGCGGATATCAGGCGCCGCAAAACCCCATTGCAGCAAGAGCAGCGGCGCCGTGAGAAGGACGACGCCGACCGTCAGCACGGCTTCCGTCAGCCAACCAAGTTGCTTGCGGCGCACCTCGTCGAAGCCCATGCGCTCTTCGAGGAGCACGCTGATATGGCCGCGTGAGGTCGTGCTCCCCCGCGTGAACGCCCGGATGGCGAGATAGAGGAGCAGCGCCACGAGTCCGACCACGCCGGTCATCACGAGCTGTTGGGCGAGGAAACGACCGAGCGCGATATACCCCGTCAGGCACAGGCCGATGATCCCGATCGCGGCGACCCAGAGCGGAAGTTTCAGCCAAAGAGGCTCGCTCCGGCCAACTCGCCGCGTCACGTTCATTTCGGTCGTCTCGAACGGGGTCAGCAGCAGTCCCATCAAAACGAGCGCAAACGCCACGCTCGTGAACAGCGACTGCGCGACGCTCATGGCGAGCGGGAAATAGAGGATCTGCGCGAATTCCGACAGGAACAGATCGACCGAATAGATCAACGCCAAAATGACGAGCAACCGGCTGATGCGGCGCGCGCTCCGCGTGGAAAGATGCATCAGGCGCCGCTCCGGCCGCCGCGGCGCAAAGACCGTGATGATCAACGCCGACACGGCGACGAAGACCAGCGTTGCTTCAAGCAGCGCCCGTCCGACCGGCGCAGCCGTCGGATAATAGAGGAGCCCAAGGTAGTGGAGACCGCCGTAAGCCAAAAACGCCGCCGCGACGCCGGGGATGGCACGGGCCGGCGCGATCCATGCGGCCGACGCGGCGCGTTCGAAAAAGCTCGGAGGCGTTGCGTTCGGTCCGGCCCGGTAGCGTGTGAGGCCAAGCACGGCCGTTTTTAGCGCAAGGTAGGTACCGACGACCAAAGCGAGCAGAAAGAACGCATTGGCTTTCTGCTGGCTGACCGCGGACCACCAATCCCGCGCGTTATAGTCGAGCCGCCA
>JBEVLH010000340.1:0-4629 GCA_040509255.1 Hyphomicrobium sp.
ACCGGAAGCAGCAGCGGCTGGCATTCGGCGCCCTCGGCCACGGCGAGCGAATATTTCCGCCCTGCCGTATCCGCGATCAGTCCGCTGACCGTTTCCGTGCTGCAAGGGATGACGACGACGGGCCGTCTCATGCCGCCAGCTCTCCCTGGACAGCCGTAAGGGTTTGATCGAGCGCTTTCTGGATCACCTTGCCGGCTTCCTCGAAATGCTCCTCAGTCCAGATGAGCGGCGGCGCGCACACCATCGTGTCGTAGACGGCACGCATGATGAAGCCTTCACGGAAGAAATGGTCGCGACAGATGAGTCCGACGCGGCCCGGATTGTCGAAGCGCCGGCGAGTCTTCTTGTCAGCCACGAGTTCGATCGCGCCGAGCATCCCGACCGAACGCACCTCGCCAACGAGAGGATGATCCTTGAACCGTTCGAGAAGCTTTGCCAGCGCCGGACCCGTGGTCTCCTTCACCTTTGGCACCAGCCGTTCGCGCTCCATGATCTCGAGGTTCTTCAATGCAACGGCGCACGCCACCGGATGGCCCGAGAAGGTGTAGCCGTGATTGAAGTCGTCATCCTTGGCCATCAGTGCTTCGACGATCTTGTCGTCGACGAGGATGCCCGACAGCGGAATGTAGCCCGACGTAGCGGCCTTCGCGAAAGTGATGATATTCGGCCGGATTCCGTAGAAATCGGAGGCAAACCAGGTCCCGACCCGGCCGAAGCCCGTAATGACTTCGTCCGCTAGAAGCAGGATGCCGTACTTGTCGACGATCCGCTGGACCTCGGGCCAGTAGGTCGACGGCGCGATCTTGACGCCGCCCGCACCCTGCACCGGTTCGGCCGCGAACGCCGCGATGTTTTCCGGCCCCGAGCGCAGGATCTCTTCTTCGATGGCGCGCGCCGCCCTGAGGCCGAACGCTTCCGGCGTCTCACCGGGGAACGAGTCACCGTACCAGTAGGGGTCCATCACATGCCGGAAGCCTTCGTAGACCGGATAGCTGTGCTGATGCACATGGCTCATTCCGCCCATCGAACCGGCTGCAATCGTCGAGCCGTGATACGCCGTCTTGCGGCTGATGATGATGCGCCGCTTCGGTTCGCCTTTGAGCGCCCAATAATGACGGATGAGGCGGATCGCGGTGTCGTTGGATTCCGAGCCCGACGATCCGAAGAAAACCTGATTGAGGTTGGCCGGTGCGATTTCGGCAAGCTTGCGCGCCAGCGCCACCACCGGCGGATGGGTGGTTTTGAAGAACGTATTGTAGAACGGCAGCTCGACCATCTGGTCGTACGCGGCCTGCGCCAGCTCCTTATTGCCGTAACCGATATTCGTGGTCCAAAGCCCGGCCATACCGTCGAGGATACGGTTACCGTCGCTGTCGATAATGTAGGCGCCTTCGCCCTTAACGATAACGCGAACGCTCTGGCTTCCCCTCAGCGATTGATGATCGGAGAAAGGATGCAGGTGATGCTGCGCGTCGAGTTGTTGGATTTGCTTGGTCTGAAATCGGTTGGACACAGGACTGGCCTCCAGCAAAAAGGGGTTAGGCGGCGCACTTCGGCCCGCACGGCAGGGAGCTGGAAGTCGTTAGTGAGGCGTATAGCCGATGCGTGCGCAGAGCCTCAGAAGCTCGCGTTTGGGGTGCGGAATGCTGGTCATAAGACACGGCGCCTCGTGGCGATGAGCGATGTCACCACCAGAGTAATAACGATGAAACCCGATATGCAACCGTGCCATAACAAAGACCTCGAAGCGGCTCACGGTGTCGCGCAGGTGCGACACTCCATCACTAATGCGAGCGCTTCTTGCTTATCTGACGCGGCGCAGTGTAAACTCTACACTGTAGAAGTCAAGGGGCGGCACCATGAATGAGCCGAGATCACGGGCACGACGCGGCGTCGAGAAATCCGAAATCCTCGAAGCCGCGTTCAAATTGTTCGCCTCCATCGGCGAAACCGCCTTCTCGATACGCAAGCTCGCCGCCGCGGTCGGTGTTGATCCGATGACGATCCTGCATCATTTCGGCTCCAAGAATGAACTGATGCGCGCCGTGGCTGATTACGGCTTGCGCAGCGTCGATATGCCGGCGGCAACTTCCAACTGGCGCAGCGATCTGAAGGCCGTCGCCAACGCCTACCGCGCGCTCGCACACCGCCATCCGCGCGTCTTCCCGCTGCATTTTCGCTACAACGCCACCGGGCCGTCGGATCACATTTCGAGCGAGATCGTCTACCTCGCGCTGCTGAGAGCGGGCCTTTCGGACGCCGTCGCGGCTAGCATCGGACTGGCGTTTTATGCCTTTGTGTTGGGCTTTGCGCTTGCCGAGGCCGAAGGCCTGCTGCGCGCCATCGGGCCGAGCGAGGAAGCCGAGTTGAATGCTCTCGACCCCGTCAGCTACCGGGCGACGCGTACGCTCATTCCCGCGCTGAAAACGCTCGATCCCAACGCAGCGTTCGACGATTCAATCGAACTCTTCATTGCAGGCGTCGCGGGCCTTGCCGAGCTTCGTCCTCGAACTTCGCCAGTGAAGTTCCCCGAAGAGTGCGCCCATTAGTTGGCCCTTCGTTTGAGAGGCCGATTGGCCGCTGCCATCAATTCGCGCTTGCGCGCTGTCGATTGAAGGACATTATTGCGTGAGCAATCGCGAGATGTTCGGAGACATGCCATGTATCGGATGCACGCAGGCGGCACGACCTACGCATTCTCGTCGCTGAAAGAGCTTCTGGCGAAGGCGACGCCGCCCCGTTCGGGTGACGTGCTCGCGGGTGTCGCGGCAAAATCCGCCGCCGAGAATGTCGCCGCGAAAATGGCGCTCGCCGACGTGCCATTGAAAAAGTTTCTCAACGAAGCCGTCATTCCCTACGAGCAGGATGACGTCACGCGCCTCATCGTCGATACTCACGACCCGGCGGCCTTCTCATCCGTCTCGCACATGACGGTCGGCGAATTTCGCGACTGGCTGCTGTCCGAAAAAGCGACCCCCGCGAAGGTATCGGCCCTCTCTCCAGGTCTGACGCCGGAGATGGTCGCTGCCGTTTCAAAGATCATGCGCAATCAGGATCTCGTGCTCGGAGCCAAGAAGGCCCACGTCGTCACCAAATTCCGCGACACCATCGGTCTTCCGGGCCATATGTCGGCGCGTCTCCAGCCCAACCATCCGACCGATGACAAGAAAGGGATCGCGGCGTCCATGGTCGACGGTCTGATGTACGGCTCCGGCGATGCCGTCATCGGAATAAATCCCGCGAGCGATAACATTAGCGCCATCACCGATCTGCTCGTCATGATGGACGAAGTCATCCAGCGCTTCGAAATCCCGACCCAGAGCTGTGTGCTAACGCACGTGACGACCACGATCGACGCCATCGCCAAGGGCGCGCCGGTCGATCTCGTCTTCCAGTCGATCGGCGGAACCGAGGGCGTCAACGAGTCGTTCGGTGTGAAGCTCTCGCATCTGAAAGAAGGACGCGACGCCGCCCTCAGCCTGAAGCGCGGCACCGTCGGCGACAACTGCATGTATTTCGAGACGGGGCAGGGCTCGGCGTTATCGGCTGATGCTCATCACGGCTGCGATCAGCAGACGCTTGAGACCCGCGCCTACGCCGTCGCCCGCCAGTTCAAGCCCCTGCTCGTCAACACCGTCGTCGGCTTCATCGGACCGGAATATCTCTACAACGGCAAGGAGATCATCCGAGCCGGCCTCGAAGATCATTTCTGCGGCAAGCTCCTCGGGCTGCCGATGGGCTGCGATATTTGCTACACCAACCATGCCGAGGCCGATCAGGACGACATGGACATCCTGCTGATGATGCTGGGCGCCGCCGGCGTGAACTTCATCATGGGAATTCCTGGCGCCGACGACATCATGCTGAATTATCAATCGACATCGTTCCATGACGCGCTCTACGTCCGTGAAGCGCTGGGCCTGAAGCGGGCGCCCGAATTCGAAGCGTGGCTCGCCAAGATCGGCGTCACCGATGTCGATGGCCATCTCGCGCCTCATCTGCCGGGCAACCCGCTCCTGACGCACGCTCGAGCATTGGCGGCCTGATCATGGCGGAAGACCCCTGGGCAAATCTCAAGCAGTTTACCGATGCCCGCATCGGCCTCGGCCGCTCGGGCTCGGCCATGCCGACGCGGGAAGTCCTGAACTTCGCCCTTTCGCACGCCATGGCGCGGGACGCCGTGACGACGCCCATCGACTGGACCCCGATCGAAAACGGACTGGCCGATCTCGGCCTCGCGACGCTGAGGGTCGCGAGCGCCGCCAATGATCGCTCGGAATATCTGCGCCGCCCGGATCTCGGTCGCAAACTGTCGGATCACTCTCGCGAAGCTTTGGTACGCGCCTCCGAGCTTGAGGCCGAGCGGCCGGATCTCGTCGTGGTCGTCGGCGACGGCCTGTCGTCGATGGCGATTTCAGCCAACACGGTCCATTATCTGAAGGCTTTGCTGCCGCATGTCGTCAAGGCCGGGTGGCGACTGTCGCCCGTGCTGCTCGCCGATGATGCTCGCGTTGCGTTGGGCGACGAAGCCGGAGAAATTCTTGGCGGCAAGGCCGTGCTCGTGCTGATCGGCGAACGCCCCGGCCTTTCGTCCCCGGACAGTCTCGGCATCTATCTGACGTTCTCGCC
>JBEVLH010000341.1:0-8892 GCA_040509255.1 Hyphomicrobium sp.
ACATGCACCTCGATAACGGGAACATCTTTGAAGTCGCCGATATCTGGAACGCGGATTTCTTTCTTACCCATGCGTGCGGCCTACAGAACCAACTGCCGGACGTCGGCCAGCGCGTCGCAAATTTTGCGCAGGAAGCGCGCGGCCAAAGCTCCGTCCACCACCCGATGATCGTAAGAGAGACACAGCGGCAGTATCAGCCGTGGCTGAAATGCCGAGCCATCCCACACCGGCTTAATCAGCGCTCGCACGGCCCCTAGGATAGCGACTTCCGGCGCGTTGACGATCGGCGTGAAATTTGTGCCGCCAATGCCCCCGAGACTAGAGATCGAGAACGTCGCTCCCTGAATGTCTGTGGGCGCGATCTTCCCGTCGCGCATCCGCGCCGACACAGCTGTCAATTCCTGGCTGAGTTCCAAAACGCCTTTGCGATCGACATCCTTGATCACCGGCACGACCAGCCCGTCCGGCGTATCGACCGCGACGCCAATATTATAATAGCGCTTCAAAATAAGCGCATCCTTGCCCGGCGCTAGCGATGAATTAACGTCAGGATATTCCTTCAGGGCCGACACCGACGCCTTTAGAAGAAACGCGACCATGGTCACGCGATAACCTTTCTCTTTCGCCGCCGTGTCGAGTTCTTTTCGGTAAGCTTCAAGATCGGTGATATCGGCGTCGTCGGAATTCGTGACATGCGGAACGTTGAGCCAAGCGCGATGAAGGTTCGGGCCTGTAAGCCGCTTTAGTCGCGACATCGGCTTCGTCTCGACCGGGCCGTATTTAGCGAAATCCTGCGGCGGAATCTCCGGTATGCCCGTCGTCGCTGCGCCCGCTGCCACCCCGCCGCCGCTGCCGGCCCCGCCACGTGCGAGATAGGTCTTCACGTCCTCCTTCGTGACCCGGCCTTTGTCGCCGGTTCCCTTGACCTTCGTCAGATCGACATCAAGCTCGCGCGCGATCCGTCGAACCGAGGGGCTGGCATAAACCGAACCAAAGTCGGCTGCCGGCAGGGCACCTTCGTCTGTTGCCTCCGATTGACGATCCGGTTCAGCAGATTTTGCCGGCTTAGCCGTAGTGCCTTCGGCCTTCGCGCGACCCTTGCCGTTAGCAGGTGTCTCCGCCTTGCCATCCTCTGAGGTATCCAGACGGAGGATCGCACTACCTTCGCTGACCTTGTCGCCGATGGTGACGAGAATTTCCGCCACCTTGCCTTTGACAGGCGATGGCACGTCCATCGCCGCCTTATCGCTTTCGAGTGTGATCAGCGGATCGTCGGCGTTGACCTCGTCTCCCGCTTTCACCTGAATTTCGATTATCGGCACATTCTCGAAGTCTCCGATGTTCGGAACCTTGACGTCGACGAGCGGCATGTGTCGAACCTGTACGTTGTCAGTTGCGCGCGGGATTGGGCTTCTCGGGATCTATCCCATATTTTGCGATCGCTTCGGCGACCTTGATCGATGGAATTTTGTTTTCGTCTGCGAGCGCCTTAAGCGCGGCGATCGTTACGAAATGGCGATCCACCTCGAAAAAATACCGCAGCGTCCGGCGATAGTCCGAGCGACCGAAGCCGTCTGTCCCGAGCACCGAATATCGGTTCGGCACAGATGGGCGAATCTGATCGGCGTAAAGCTTCATATAATCGGTGGACGCAATCACCGGAGCTTCGCCGCGCTCGGAAATCTTTTGGGTGACGTAGGGAACACGCGGTGTCTCAGTCGGATGCAGGAGGTTCCAACGCTCCGCGTCGCGCGCTTCCCGCGCGAGCTCGGTGAAACTGGTCACGCTCCAGATGTCCGCCGCGACGCCCCAGTCGTCCTGCAGCAGATCCGCCGCCGCAATCACCTCGCGCAGGATCGCGCCCGACCCCATCAACTGCACCTTATGGCCCTTGGCATTCTTCGGCGCTGCGCGGAACAGATACATTCCCTTGATGATGTCGGCCTCAACGCCCTGGGGCATCGGCGGATGCTCATAATTTTCGTTGAGCAGCGTCAGGTAGAAAAACACATCCTCCTGATCCGTCAGCATCCGTCTCAGACCATCCTGGATGATGACGGCGACCTCGTAACTGAAGGTCGGATCGTACGAGACGCAGTTCGGCACCGTCGCCGATATAAGATGGCTGTGCCCGTCCTCGTGCTGCAAACCTTCGCCGTTGAGCGTCGTACGGCCTGACGTGCCGCCGAGCAGAAAGCCACGCGATCGCTCGTCGCCCGCCGCCCACGCGAGGTCGCCAACGCGCTGGAAACCGAACATCGAATAGAAAATATAAAACGGCACCATCGGCACGTTTGACGTCGCATAGCTTGTCGCCGCCGCAATCCAGGACGCCATTGCGCCAGCCTCATTGATGCCCTCTTGCAGCATCTGGCCGGACTTGTCTTCTTTGTAGAACATCAGCTGGTCGGCATCCTGGGGCTTATACAGCTGGCCTACCTGGCTGAAGATACCGAACTGGCGAAACATCCCTTCCATGCCGAACGTCCGGCTTTCATCCGGCACGATCGGCACGATGCGGCGACCAAGCTCCTTATCGCGCATCAACGCCGTGAGAATGCGAACGAACGCCATCGTGGTCGAAATCTCTCGTCCGTCTGAGCCTTTCAGTTGAGATTCGAACAGCGACAACGGCGGAGCGGTGAGCGAAATCGACGTGCGCCGTCGTTGGGGGAGATACCCGCCGAGCTTGGATCGCATCTTGTGCAGATACTCATCCTCGCGCGAGCCCTTCGGAAACCGGATAAATGGAATCTTCTCGATGTCTTCGTCGCTGACCTTCATTTTGAATCGGTCGCGAAATTGCCGGAGCGCATCGACATCCATCTTCTTGGACTGATGGGCCAGCATCGTGCCTTCGCCCGCTGCGCCCATTCCGTACCCCTTCACGGTCTTGGCGAGGATACACGTCGGCTGATCCTTGTGCGCGGTTGCGGCGGCATACGCGGCATAAACCTTCGACGGATCATGCCCGCCGCGTGTCAGCCGCCAGATCTTCTCATCCGACCAGTCTTCGACGAGCGCGGCCGTCTCCGGATAGCGGCCGAAGAAATGTTTGCGGATGAATGCCCCGTCGCGCGACTTGAAGACTTGGTATTCACCGTCGACGCACTCTTCCATCAACTGGCGAAGCCTTCCCGTCGTATCTCGCGCCAGAAGCTCGTCCCACTGCGAGCCCCAGATCACCTTCAAGACGTTCCAGCCTGCGCCCCGAAAATTCCGTTCCAGCTCCTGGATGATCTTGCCGTTGCCGCGCACGGGCCCGTCGAGGCGCTGCAAATTGCAATTGATGACGAAGATCAGGTTGTCGAGCTTTTCTCGGCCCGCGAGCGATATCGCGCCGAGGCTTTCGGGTTCGTCCATCTCGCCGTCGCCGCAGAATACCCAGACCTTTCGGTCTTCGGTGTCTGCGAGCCCGCGCGCGTGCAGGTATTTCAGGAAGCGCGCCTGATAGATTGCCATCAGCGGCCCAAGGCCCATCGAGACCGTGGGGAACTGCCAAAAATCCGGCATCAACCAAGGGTGCGGATACGACGAAAGCCCCTTACCTCCGACCTCCTGCCGGAAATTCAAGAGCCGATCTTCGTCGAGCCGTCCTTCCAGAAATGCTCGCGCATAGATGCCGGGAGAGGAATGGCCTTGGATCAGCACTAGGTCGCCGCCATGATGCTCCGACGGTGCATGCCAGAAGTGCATGAACCCGGTTTCGTAGAGCGTCGCGGCCGACTGATAGCTGGCGATATGGCCGCCGAGCTCCGTCGATTCCTTGTTTGCGCGAAGCACCATCGCCGCCGCATTCCAGCGGATGGCCGACGCAATCCGATACTCGAGTTCTCGGTCTCCGGGGATCGGCGCTTCGTCTTTGACCGGAATGGTATTGATGTAGGCCGTGCTTGAGGCGAACGGGATGGCGGCGCCGCTCGCTCGCGCGCGCTCTACGACCTGCTCAAGGATGTCATCGGCGCGCCCGGTCCCGCCGTAAGCAATGACCGAGGAGATCGACTGTTGCCAATCCTGGATCTCCGGATCGTGGATCTGCGGAGACTTGTCCTCGTTCTTTCCCATGACATCCTTTAGGAGCAGAATAGCGGAGCAGATAAGCGAATAACCGTTCAAGCAGGCATGCGTTTATCGATATTTACCACAAACGTTCCCGCCCGACTTCTGGCACTAAAGTGAACCGGTTATGCCGCCCGAGGTCTGCGTCGTCACTCGGCAAATTGCCAACTGGCAACAGCGCCCGGAACTTAAACGCGTTTGTTGCTCTTTCGCTTCGATAGATAGGCATAGGAGTCATCAAATGCGTACAAATAAAACTCTAGCATTCGCCTTGGCGTTAGGAGTGGCGGGAAGCGCAGCCGCTTTTGCCGGCCACGACGTGCCGGGCGCCGACTGGCTGCCAAAAGAGCAAGTCATCCAGAAGCTCGAAGCCGCCGGTTATACCAACATCACCGGTCTCGAGGCTGACGACGGTCATTGGGAAGGCAAGGGCGTCAAGAACGGCAAGATCACGGAATTTCACGTTGATCCCCGTACAGGCACCTTCACCAAAGAAGAAGTCGACCACGACTAGCTGACGAGCGGGCCGGCTTACGGTTGATCGATTTTACTCCGGATCAGCCTCAGCGCCGCTTCAAACGCCTTTTCGGCATCAAGCTCAGTCGTATCCAAACGAAGCGCGTCGGCGGCGGCGATCATCGGAGCGGCCGACCGACCGCTGTCGCGCGCATCACGCTTGCGAATGTCAGCGAGCAGTTCATCATACGTCACACCTTCGCCGCGCGCCTGATGTTCCAGGAACCGGCGGTGCGCCCGCGCCTCATCCGACGCAGTGACGAAGATTTTTACGCGTGCATGGGGACAAACCACCGTACCGATATCACGACCGTCCAGCACCGCTCCGCCGTCCTGGGCCGCGAACGCCCGCTGATATTCGAGAAGCGCCCCTCGCACCTCCGGAATTTTTGCGACGATCGACGCCGCATCTCCCGCTTTCGGACCGCGCAAGGCCGGATCGGCGAGGGTCTGCGCTACGATCGAGCGCGCCGCTCCCTCTGCCGCTTTCACGTCTTCAAGATCTCCGCCCGCGGCCACGACATCGCGTGCCACGGCGCGATAGAGCAATCCGGTATCGAGCCAGGCGAGCCCATAATGCGCTGCGATCCGCTTCGCGAGCGTGCCTTTGCCGGAAGCAGCTGGTCCGTCGATCGCAATGATCAACGTCATCGTGCGGCCTCGTCGAAGCGCGCTCCGAGTCTTTCCATGATCGGGCGAAACTCCGGAAAGCTCGTGGCGATCATCGTTGAGTCGTCTACGACGATCGGCGTGTCGCTCGCCAAACCCGCCGTGAGAAACGCCATAGCAATGCGGTGGTCGAGATGTGTCGCGACAAGACCGCCGCCCTTCAGCCGACCAGCGCCATCGACTGTCAACGCGTCGCCCTCGACGCGAACCGTCGCACCGTTTGCAACGAGGCCTTCCGCCGTCGCTTGCAGGCGGTCGCTCTCTTTGACCTTGAGTTCGGCGAGGCCATCCATACGTGTCTGCCCGTCGGCAAACGCCGAAATAGCTGCGAGCACCGGGTATTCATCGATCATCGATGGCGCGCGATCTGCCGGCACGCGCACACCCTTGAGACGCGAATAACGAACGCGGATATCGGCGATCGGTTCGCCGCCCTCTTCGCGTGCGTTGATGAGCGTTATGTCTCCGCCCATTTCCTGCAGTGTCGTGTACAGACCCGTCCGGGTCGGATTGACGAGCACGCCCTCAATCGTGATGTCGGAGCCAGGCACGATCAAAGCCGCCGCGGCAAGAAATGCCGCCGACGACGGATCGCCCGGAACAACGATGTCCTTGCCCGCCAGCTCGGCGTCGCCCTCGACTGTTATGTGAGTTTCGTCGCCGTTCGCGTGGGCAGTAATGGTCGCGCCGAAATGCCGAAGCATTCGCTCAGTATGATCGCGCGTCGCCTCTCGCTCGATGACGGTCGTCTTACCCGCCGCATGCAGGCCTGCGATCAAGACGGCACTCTTGACCTGTGCCGATGGAACCGGCAGCCGATAGACGATGGGCATCAGCTCGCTGGTCCCTTTGAGCGTCAGCGGCAGAGTTTCCTTGCCGGGCTCCAGGATGTTGAGACCCATCTCGATGAGAGGCGCCAACACCCGGCGCATGGGCCGCCGCGAAAGCGACGCATCGCCTGCCATAGTGACCGTGATCGGATGCCCCGCGACGACGCCCATCATCAACCGCGTGCCGGTCCCGGAATTGCCGAAGTCGAGCGGCCCATCGGGCGACCGCAGCCCCCCGACGCCGCGTCCCTTCACGACCCAGATATCGCCCTGCTTCTGAGCTACGGCACCGAGTGCAGTCACGGCGCGCGCCGTATTGAGGACGTCCTCCGCCTCCAGAAGCCCCGCGATTCGTGTGGAGCCCGTCGCGAGAGCACCGAAAATCAGCGCCCGGTGAGAGATTGATTTGTCGCCCGGCACCCGAACGTGGCCATGAAGCGGTCCCGCCCGCGACGTCGAAAGAGGCTTCGATATGGCAGCGACGTTCAATTGAACCGTTCCAATCCACATTAAATCGGAGGCAAAAGACATTTTTCCCGGTACGAGAGCCGGATAGACGCGCGACCGCGACGCTCTGTCAACGTCACCCGCGTGTCAACGTCAAGGGCGCAATCGCGGCAGATCTTGACCTGCCCACGGCCGCTCCTACTTTTCGTTTTGACAGGCAGCACCGCCTATGGCAGACGGGCTCCCTTGATTTCCGAGAACCGAGGCACGATCAATGGCGACCAAGCAAGCGCGCGGGACGAAGCGCACCTGCCAGAACTGTGATGAGCGTTTTTATGATCTCGGTCATGACCCGATCATTTGTCCGTTCTGCAACAGCAAGTATGTGATTGCGTCGTCTCCCGCGGCGCTCGCGGCGCTGCAGGCCGAACAGCGCGAGCTTGCGGCCAAGAAGGCCAAGAAGGCAGCCGTCGTCGAGGATACCGACGGGGAATTGCCGGCCGTCGAGGGCGAAGAAGCGCTGGCGGACGTCGAAAGCGATGACACCGCCGCCGGCGACGACGATGAGACCTTCCTCGAGGAAGAGGAAGAAGAAGGCGGCGACGTCTCGAACATCATCGGCGGACCTGCCGGCGAGGGCGACGAAGAGCCCTGAGCAGGCGTCGATCGTCCTTGCAGTTTTAGCAAAGACGACTTATCAGGCGGAGCTTCGGCAGGATCCCACCCTGCCGTTCGAAAGGTTTGGGGCTATAGCTCAGCTGGGAGAGCGCTTGCATGGCATGCAAGAGGTCACCGGTTCGATCCCGGTTAGCTCCACCAGCCTTCGTCTTTGCTTTCAAAAAATATCGAAGAGCCGAAGTCTCTCGTTTCCGTCGACGCGGACAATTGCGCGAACGCCTTCGTTCAGGGTCTACCCGTTGCTGCGTCTGCTGACCTTGCCGCCCTTTTTATGTACGCTTCAAAATCACTGCGAATTGCGAGGCACAATCGCAAACGCCAATGGGAAGGAAGCAAATGACCGGTTGGGCATCCAGGCTCGTTTGGGTGGCTTTTGCCGTCCTCGCCGCCATTTCGCTGGGTATAATCGCCCTTTCCCGTGGCGAGACGATCAACGCCTTCTGGCTCGTCGCCGCCGCGATCTGTTCGTATGTCCTCGCATACCGCTTCTACGGCCGGTTCATTTCCGAACGCGTGCTCCTGCTGGATCCGGCGCGCCCGACCCCAGCCCAAAGATTTAATGATGGCCTCGATTATTGCCCGACGGACCGAGCCGTCCTGTTTGGTCATCATTTCGCGGCGATCGCCGGCGCTGGCCCGCTCGTTGGCCCCGTCCTCGCCGCGCAGATGGGATATCTGCCGGGAACGCTCTGGCTGATCGTCGGCGTCGTGTTCGCCGGCGCCGTTCAGGACATCATCGTGCTGTGGGCTTCCGTCCGACGCGACGGCCAATCCCTCGGTGAAATGATCCGAAGTGAACTCGGAGAACTGGCGGGCACGATCGCCATGTTCGGCGTTCTGCTCATCATGATAATCCTCCTGGCGGTGCTGGCGCTGGTCGTCGTGAAAGCCCTGACGCACAGCCCATGGGGCACCTTCACGGTCATGATGACCGTCCCGATCGCCGTCCTCATGGGCATGTACGGACGCTATATACGTCCGGGACGGATTGGCGAGATGTCACTGATCGGGCTCGCCTTGTTGATGCTGGCGCTCGTCTTCGGCCGCCACGTCGCCGCCGACCCGGTCCTTCGGCCCCTATTCGACTATTCCGGCGAACAACTCTCGATGATGTTGATCGCCTACGGCTTTGTTGCGTCTGTCCTGCCTGTCTGGGCTCTGCTCGCGCCTCGCGACTATCTCTCCACCTTTCTAAAGATCGGCACGATCATCGCGTTGGCCCTCGGGATCGTCTTCGTTCTGCCTGACCTCAAGATGCCGGCAGTGACGAAGTTCGTCGACGGAAGCGGCCCGGTGTTTTCGGGCAGCCTCTTCCCATTCCTCTTCATCACCATCGCTTGCGGCGCGATCTCGGGCTTCCACGCCCTCATTTCATCCGGCACCACGCCGAAGATGCTCGACAATGAAGGTGACGCCTGTTTCATCGGCTACGGCGCCATGCTGGTAGAGAGCTTCGTTGCGATCATGGCGATGATCGCGGCGACGACCCTCGACCCCGGCGTTTATTTCGCTCTGAATAGCCCCGCGGCCCTCATCGGAACGACATCGGAGAGCGCAGCCGCGACCATCTCATCGTGGGGGTTCGTGATAACTCCCGACGCACTGAAGCAGGTCGCCACCGACGTCGGTGAGACGACCGTTCTCTCCCGCACAGGGGGCGCGCCAACCCTCGCGATAGGCATGGCCGAAATTC
>JBEVLH010000342.1:0-20686 GCA_040509255.1 Hyphomicrobium sp.
ATTCGAATGTCGATGCGCGGCTCGGGCCGCTGCAGGGGCATCTCTCGATCGGGCGGCTGCATCACATGCATCACGTCAACTGGGGCACGGAGGGCGATTGCAACTTCGGCCTGTTGCTGACGATCTGGGACAAGCTGCTCGGCACCTACAGTGACAAGCCGAAGCGAGAGATCACGTCCAAAGACATGGGCGTCGACGAGCTGCCGAACTTCCCGAAAGGCTTGTGGGAGCAGTTGATGCTGCCGTTCGTCTACAAGCCCGGGCAGGGCGAGCCCGAGCGCTACAAGCAGATGGCAGCTGCAGCCAAGGCCAAGACGCCAGCGCAGGAAGCACGCGAGCAAGTCCTCCACGCGGCCGAGTAGTATCGCTCTTCAATCGGTATCCTCGGCTTCATGTCGAGGGCCCATCGAGCGTCATAGAGCGCCGGGCGGCGAACGCCTAGCGGGTGGCCCTGGATAGCCGGGTCGAGTCCGGCCATGGAGTGACAGAGGTCACGCCTATCTCCGACGCGTATTTCACGTGAATCATTTTGTCGGCTGATCCACGGCGCGCATGCCAGGGCGGGAACGCGGCGATGAGCGACACATAAAAAAGGCGGCTCGGTTTACCCGGCCGCCTTTCGATTACGTGTTCATCGACTGGAAGAACTCGCCGTTGGTCTTGGTCGAGCGGAGCTTGTCGATCAGGAACTCGATGCCGTCCATGGTGCCCATCGGATTGAGGATGCGGCGGAGGACGTAGACCTTCTTGAGCTGGTCCTTCGGGATGAGCAGGTCTTCCTTGCGGGTGCCCGAGCGCGATACGTCGATCGCAGGGAAGACGCGCTTGTCGGAGACCTTGCGGTCGAGAATGATTTCCGAGTTGCCGGTACCCTTGAACTCTTCGAAGATGACTTCGTCCATACGCGAGCCGGTGTCGACGAGGGCCGTCGCGATGATGGTCAGCGAGCCGCCTTCCTCGATGTTGCGGGCCGCGCCGAAGAACCGCTTCGGCCGCTGCAGAGCATTGGAGTCGACGCCGCCGGTCAGCACCTTGCCGGATGACGGCACGACCGTGTTGTAGGCACGACCCAAGCGAGTGATCGAATCCAAAAGGATGATCACGTCCCGCTTATGCTCAACTAGACGCTTAGCCTTCTCGATGACCATTTCCGAGACCTGCACATGTCGTGACGGCGGCTCGTCGAAGGTCGAAGAGATGACCTCGCCTTTGACCGACCGCTGCATGTCGGTGACTTCTTCCGGCCGCTCGTCGATCAACAGGACGATCAGGTAGCACTCGGGGTGATTGATCGAGATCGAGTGGGCGATGTTCTGGAGCAGGACGGTCTTGCCGGTCCGCGGCGGCGCAACGATGAGACCGCGCTGGCCTTTGCCGAGCGGGGCAACGATGTCGATGACGCGGGAAGAAAAGTCCTTGATCGTCGGGTCTTCGATTTCGAGCTTCAGCCACTTGGTGGGATAGAGCGGCGTCAGGTTGTCGAAATGGCTCTTGTGCTTGGCTTGCTCGGGATCTTCGAAGTTGATGTTTGAAACTTTAAGGAGGGCAAAGTAGCGCTCGCCGTCCTTGGGTGATCTAATCTGGCCTTCGACGGTGTCGCCGGTGCGAAGTGCAAAGCGGCGGATCTGCGATGGCGAGACGTAGATGTCGTCGGGGCCGGGGAGATAATTTGCTTCCGGCGATCTAAGGAAGCCGAAGCCGTCCTGCAGCACTTCGACGACACCCGTCGCGGTGATTTCGGTCTCTTGGGTCGCGAGCTGCTTCAGCGTCGCGAACATCAGTTCCTGCTTTCGCAGGGTCGAGGCGTTCTCGACACCAGCCTCTTCGGCAAAGGTGACGAGCTCGGCGGGAGACTTCCGCTTCAAGTCCTCGAGCTTCATTTGTTTCATTGAAAAAGAACTCCACGGAGCGCCGCATCGAAGCGGTATCGGGTGGTGAGGTGGGGTGAATGAGACTGGCATGACGGCGACGAGGCGGGCGCCCCGTCATAGATTGGCGGGCGTTGACGCATCAAAACGTCGAAACGTGCCGTCTGCCAAAATCCTATGAGGACGTTTTTTTATAGCAGACCGGCGCGCATCTGAAAAGAGTCAAAACGGCTTCACAATCACCAGGATGACAATGCCGATCATCAGCACTGTCGGGACTTCGTTGATAATGCGCCAGTGTCGCGCGGGTTTCGTGTTGCGGTCCTCGCGAAAGGCCCGGGTGGCGGCCGAGAGGTAGCCATGCAACCCGGAAAGCGCAACAACGAGGGCGATTTTAGCGTGTAGCCAGGGTGCCGAAAAAAAACCGCCGTGCCAGGCCAGCCATAGGCCGAGAACCCACGTTACAATCATCGCCGGGGTCGTGATGATGTTGAGTAGGCGGCCTTCCATCACCTTGAAAGTCTCAGATTGAGCAGAGCCGACGGGTGTTTCGGCGTGATAGACGAAGAGCCTCGGCAGATAGAGCATCCCTGCCATCCAGGCGATCACAGCGACGACGTGGAAGGCCTTGATCCAGAGATAGGCGTCATCGCCAAGGGCGGCCACTAGGGCCGCCGCTGCAGCGGCCGTGAGCACCAGCGCGATGGCGGCGCGGCGAGCCGGCGAACTCGGGCTGGCGTCCACTGTCATGATTTTTGGCCTCGGCTCGCCCGCACCCGCGCCACTAGCCGTGCGACGTTTTCGGTTGGGGTATCCGGAACAATGCCGTGTCCCAGATTGAAGACGAACGGCAGACCAGCCATCGCCGTGCGGATACCGTCGATACGTTCGTCGAGCGCCTGGCCGCCGGTAACGAGGAGCAGCGGGTCGAGATTGCCCTGGACGAGCGTGCCTGTGCGTCCGATCGTCTGCATCACGCTCAGCGGACAGGAGGTGTCGCAGCTGACGCCATCGACGCCTGTTCCTTCGATGTAGGTCTGGAGCGACGAAGCGGCTCCGCGTGGAAACCCGATGATCGGCACATCGGGATGGCGCTTGCGGGTTTCGGCGACGATGCGCGCTGTCGGGGCGATGACCCAGCGCTCGAACTCGTCGTCGGCGAGGCTCCCGGCCCAGCTATCGAAAATCTGGATGGCATCGGCGCCGGCGTCGATCTGGCCCGAGAGGTAAGCGATCGAAGCTTCCGTCAGGATATCGATGAGCTCCGCGAAGCCGTCGCGATCGTGATACGCCCACCGGCGCGCCGCCGCCTGATCCGTCGAGCCTCGTCCTTCGGCCATGTATGTCGCGACAGTCCACGGTGCCCCGCAAAAGCCAATCAAAGCCGTTTCGCGCGGGAGGTCCTGGTGCAACCGCGCGACCGTTTCGCAAACACGCGCAAACTTGTCGTGGGTGTTCGATAGGGCGAGTCGGCCGAGATCAGCAACGGATTTGATCGGATCGAGGCGCGGGCCTTCGCCCTCCGCAAAACGAACGGATTGGCCCAAGGCATCGGGAACGACGAGGATGTCGGAAAACAGGATCGCGGCGTCGAAGCCGTATCGGCGGATGGGCTGCAGCGTGACTTCGGCCGCGAGCTTCGGGGCGTAGCACAGATCGAGGAAACTGCCGGCTTCGGCTCGGAGTTTCCGATACTCGGGAAGATACCGGCCGGCCTGGCGCATCAACCATACCGGCGGCGTTTCGAGGGCCTTGCCTGCAAACGGTTGCAGAAAGCTCTTTGCCGGCAATTCGATCGTCAGGTCGTGCACCGTTGTTCGTCCCTTCACTTCAAATCAGATAGATTTCTTGAAGCTTATTTTTTTGACTCTTAGGGCAGGGGGGAATGGGGATCATCCAATCGTCCACACTGCGTCCACACGCTTTCCAACGCTGGGGTCGTGTAGCACGAGCGGTAGCCCTTTTGGTTCGCTATAGGCAATAGGGCCGCGGGATCCCTATGAATCAACGGTTTGGACGATGCGTGCAAAGCCAACCTTAAGGAACAAGCCGTTGAGAATGGTCGAACAAGCCCAGGACAGCCATATTGTTCCGTGGGACGGCCATTCGCTGGACAATATCTTCCCCTTTTGCCCGGATGTGGGTATCGCGGTGGGTGAAGCGCCAGTTGTTGTCTCAACTCTTGCCCGGTCCACGGGGCGCGGGGATAACCTCGAGGTTTTGAACATGCTGGCGACCGTCGTTCTCGCAAGAATTCCATCATGACGCTGCCAAGCCTTTTCCATATGCACCTCGTCTCGGACGCGACCGGGGAAACGCTGGTCGCTATCGCGAAAGCGGCGACGGTCCAGTATCAAAACATTCGCGCCATCGAGCACGTGCATCCGCTAGTCAGGACCCAGCGGCAGTTGAAGCGTGTCCTCGTCGACATCGAGAGTGAGCCGGGCATCGTTCTTTATACGGTCGTCAATCATGCGCTTGTCGTCGAATTGGAAGAGCATTGCCAGCGACTCAAAATTCCGTGTCTCGCGGTTTTGCAACCGATCATGCAGATTTTCGAAAGTTATCTCGGTGCGCCGCAGACGCCGACCGTCGCGGGCCAGCACGTTCTCGACGCCGATTATTTTCGCCGCATCGATGCGATGAATTTCACGATGGCGCACGACGACGGCCGGCTGCCGGACAATCTCAGCGATGCCGACATCATCCTGCTCGGAATTTCGCGGACGTCGAAGACGCCGACGAGTCTCTATCTCGCGCAGCGTGGATACAAGACGACGAATCTTCCGCTCGTGCCGCAGGTGCCGTTGCCCGAACAACTGTTTCAGCCGCATACCGCGTTCGTCGTCTGCTTGATTGCCAACGTCGATCGCATCGCGGACGTTCGCCGCAATCGCGCGATCCTGATGGCCGACCGCGATCTTGAGACCTACGTCGATCGCGACACGATCTCGGCTGAGATCGCCTATACCCGCAAGATCGCCGCGCAAAACGCATGGCCCATCATCGACGTGACGCGACGCTCGATCGAAGAATCGGCGACGATGATCCTAAAGCTGCTGCAGGACCGGAAAACCGGCACGAAATCGGAGCCGGAGCCGACAAATGCCTGAGGCGACGCGATTGATCCTCGCCTCGGGGAGTGCTGCACGCAAGGCCCTGCTCGAAGCAGCCGGCTTGCGCTTCGAGGTCATTCCCGCCGACATCGATGAGATCGCGGTCCGCACGGCGATCCTGGAAAATACCGCCAATGTCGAAGCGGGCGATATCGCGAGTGTGCTCGCGGCCGAAAAAGCGCGGGTCGTTTCGAGTGCTCATCCGGATGCCCTGGTGATCGGCGCCGACCAGGTTCTGGCGCTGGGAGGCAAGATTTTCGCAAAGCCCACAAGTCTCGCCGAGGCGCGCGAGCATCTCGTCATGTTGAGGGGGCGAACGCACGATCTGGTTTCATCGGTCGCGCTGGCGCGTCGCGGCAACGTTCACTGGCAGACCAGCGAGACGGCCGGCATGTCGGTTCGCGATTACTCCGATGAATTTCTAGGAGCTTATCTTGAGCGGGTTGGAGCGCGGGTTCTTGATTGCGTCGGGTGCTACGAACTCGAAGGCGCGGGTGTGCAACTGTTCGATCGCATCGAAGGCGACTTTTTCACCATCCTGGGAATTCCGCTGCTGCGATTGCTGGCCCGGCTCCGCGATGAAGAGATGCTGACGGCATGACGCGCGCCTGTGTCATCGGCTGGCCGATTGCGCATTCGCGGTCGCCGCTCATTCATGGATATTGGCTGCGCAAATACGGCATCGACGGCGCCTACACGAAGGAGCCGGTGCGAGCCGAGGATCTCGCGCCGTTTCTCGCGTCGCTCGAAGAGCGAGGTTTCGCCGGGTGCAACGTGACCGTTCCTCATAAGGAAGCGGCGTTTGCGGCTGCCAAAATCCGCGACCCTTCGGCTGTCGCGGTAGCGGCCGCGAATACGCTGTGGCTCGAGGACGGGTTGCTCGCATGCGCCAATACCGACACCTACGGCTTCATCGCGAACCTCGATCAGGCGGCACCGAAGTGGCGAGACGTTCCCGGCGCGGTCGTCGTGCTTGGCGCAGGTGGGTCGGCGCGGGCGGTGATTCACGGATTGTTGGAAAGCGGCCGGTCGGACATTCGCGTCTTCAATCGGACCCGGGAGAGAGCTGAAGATACTGCGCGTCACTTCGGCGCAGGCGTGTCGGCATGGCCCTGGAGCGAACGCAATGCTCACGTCGCCGAGGCCGCCCTCATCGTGAACACCACCACGCTCGGCATGAACGGCGTCGGAGATCCCGAAATCGATTTTAGCCATTCGACCAAGGACGCCGTCGTTTCAGATCTTGTTTACGTCCCGTTGGAAACTTCGCTTCTAAGGTCTGCCCGCAGGCATGGGTTGGTTGGGGTCGACGGTCTCGGCATGCTGCTACATCAGGCTGTTCCCGGATTCGAAAAATGGTTCGGCGTCCGGCCCGATGTTTCCTCCGAGCTTTATACCCTGGTCGCTGAGAACATTCGCGAGGCGTGATGCGTGTGGTGGGGTTGACCGGGTCGATCGGGATGGGAAAATCGACGGCAGCGGCACGATTTCGAGCTCGTGGAATCGGCGTGTTCGACGCAGACGCCGAGGTGCACCGTCTTTATGCGGGGCCGCTGTGCGAGGAGATCGAGGCGGCCTTTCCCGGATCGCTGACCGACGGCATCGTTGACCGGGCCAAGCTGTCACAGCAATTAATCGCGGCGCCGAATCGGTTCAAGGATCTCGAAGCCATCGTGCATCCACGCGTGCGAGACGCAGAACAGCGCTTCTTACAGGCGGAATACGGCAGCGGATCATCGGTCGCCGTCCTTGAAGTCCCATTGTTGCTCGAGGCGGGGCGGGACGATGATGTCGACGCCATCGTGGTGGTGACGGCTTCGCGGGAGGTTCAACAAAAGCGCGTACTGGCCCGGCCCGGCATGACGGAGGCAAAGTTCGAAGCCGTGCTCGCGCGGCAGCTGCCAGAAGCGGAAAAGCGGGTGCGCGCCGATTTCGTTGTGGACACCAGCGGATCGATCGAAAACTGCAACAGCCAAATCGATGTGATCATCACTAAGCTTCCGGCACTCAGCGCGACGGCTTACGAGCGGTTCTGGCGCGGCTGAGGCGGGGGCCCGACGACACCATGCGCGAAATCGTTCTTGATACCGAGACGACGGGACTTGATCCGAAGAGGGGCCACCGCCTGATCGAAGTCGGCGGTATCGAGATGATCAACCGCATCCCGACGGGGCGCGAGTTTCATCGCTTCATCAATCCCCAGCGCGACGTGCCGCTCGAGGCGCAGGAAGTTCACGGCATCTCGACGGACTTCCTGGTCGACAAGCCGCTGTTCAAGGACGTCGTGCGCGATTTGCTGGCCTTTCTGGGTGATGACATCCTCGTCATTCACAATGCGCAGTTCGACATCATGTTTCTCAATCATGAACTCGGGCTCGTGGGCGAGAAGGCTTTGACGTTCGAACGTGTCGTCGACACGCTGGCGATTGCTCGTCGGCGGCATCCGGCCGGTCC
This sequence comes from Hyphomicrobium sp., assembly GCA_040509255.1. Classification (GTDB taxonomy): domain Bacteria; phylum Pseudomonadota; class Alphaproteobacteria; order Rhizobiales; family Hyphomicrobiaceae; genus Hyphomicrobium_B. The sequence continues at coordinate 7,439 of JBEVLH010000342.1, forward strand.
GAATACGCTCGATGCGCTCTGCAAGCGCTATGCGATCGATAATTCCCAACGCACCAAGCATGGCGCGCTGGTCGACAGCTTGCTGCTCGCGAACGTCTACATTGAATTGCTGGGCGAGCGGCAGGCGACCTTCGGGCTGCAGACACTGCACGGGAAATCTCAGGCCGGGCAGCAGACGGGTGGGCAACGCCAGAGGGCGTCAAGCCGACCCGAGCCGCTGCCGTCGCGTTTGTCAGATGCCGATGTCGAAGCGCATCGCGCATTTGTCGACAAGATGAAGACGCCGGCGTTGTGGCTGCGCTTTTTCGATCAAACGCCGGCCTGACGAAATCTACTCAGGCGACGGTTTTGCCCTGCTGCGAGCCACGCTGGCGTTGACGCTGCACGTAGAGCGCGCCGAAATCGATTGGGTCGAGCAGCAGCGGCGGAAAACCGCCTTCACGCGTGATGTCGGCAACGAGACGGCGCAGGAACGGGAAGATCATCGACGGGCCGGAAATCAGCAGAAACGGCTCAAGTGCCCCTTCGGGAATGCTCTCGATCTTCAAGATGCCGGCGTAAACGGTTTCGAGCAGATAGATGGTGCCGAGATTGTTGGTCGCGGTAGCCTTGAACTCGATTGCCGTTTCGTAGAGGTCGCCTTCGATGCGCTGGGCACCAACGTTGACCTCGACTTGAAGATTGGGTTGGTCGCCCATGCCGGAAATCAGTTTGCGGACGTTCGGATTCTCGAACGAAAGATCCTTGATATACTGATTGACGATCTTGGCCTGAATAGGAACTTGGCCTTCCGGCCTCGGCCCGCCTGTGGAACCATTTCCGTTGCTTCCCTGCTCGGCCATCGATCCCTCTTCACGCATTTGCCGTCGGCATATATGGGCGGCGTCGCTAGCACGCCGATCCGGCATGCGCAATGGAGCGGGCGGGCGTCGTCGTGTGGTCGAATGTCAGGATCGGTAGCGGCGCGGCTGCACAGCCTTGCCGGGCCGCAGCGGGCGTTCGCTGACGCGCTCGTACTCGCCTTCGATGACGATGCCGTCATCGCTGGGGGGCGTGGGCTCATCCTTGGTGCGCAATGTTTCGCGGCTGACTTCGGCTTGATAGTGGAACAGCGTCACGAGTTTCAGGAGACCCGTTCGAATGACGACGTGGCGAACCTGTGGGACCAATAGAAAGAGCCCGAGAACGTCGGCGATGACGCCGGGGAAAATCAGAAGCAGGCCGGCCAGCACCTGAAGAAATCCGTCGAACAGCGGCGAAATACCTTCCTTGTCCGAACCGAGGCGTGACAGTGCCTTCTCGAACACGGAAAGCCCGACCCGACGGATGACGTAGGTTCCTAAAACCGCGGTGCCGATGATGATGGCGGCAAGCCACCAGATCCCGATCAACTGGCCGAGCCGGATCAGCAAGCCGATTTCCAGCAAGGGGAGGGCTGCGAAGGCAAGGATCAGGGCTATTTTCAAGGGTTGGGACATCAAGCTCCCGCCAAACTGTCGCGGCACCTTAGCGCGGTTGGACGACTGCAGCCACCAACCTTGCGAGAACCGGGCTCCCTGTTTCAACTATATTCACACGTTCGCGTGACGGTTCCGGCCGGATTAAGCTCGAAACATGAGCGGCAGACGCAGCAACCTTAAGGTGCTATAGCTGCCATCTTCAAATCGTCCGCCCGCCGCCTTAGATACGATGCTAGAATTGCGGGCAATCAATGCGGAAGCCTAGTGGCACCTGTCCCATCCGGAGGCGCTGACCTTTAGAATGTACGGTCAATTCGATCTTATCACGCTTATCGCCCTCGTCGTTGCGGTTGCCGCGATCATCAAGCTCAGAAGCGTGCTGGGCCAGCGCACGGACGATGATGAGCGGCGAGTGGAACGGCTGAAGACGCGGGAACGCGAAGCGGGTCGTGCGGCTCCAGAAACAGCATCGGCCGACGTCATTTCGATGCCGCGCCGCGATCGTGACGCCATGCCGTCAGCTCCTGCGCCCGAGGTGGCAGCGCCGAATGTGGAAGCCAAGATCAGAGCCTATCCCGTGCAAGATCCTTCGGTTACCGCAGGTCTGCTTGAGATTGCGAAGGCTGATCCGACGCTCGACCCCGACACGTTCCTGGCAGGTGCAGGGCGTGCCTACGAGATGATCGTATCGGCGTTCGCGGAAGGCAATCGTCGCAGCCTCAAAGAGCTGCTGAGCAAAGAGGTCTACGACGGCTTCACCGGTGCCATTGCAGAGCGGGAAGCGCGGGGCGACACCATCGAGCAGCAATTCGTTGGCATCCGAAAAGCCGAGATCGTCGAAGCCGAAGTCAAGAGCGGCGTGGCGTCGGTCACGGTTCGCTTTCTGAGTGAGCTCATATCGTCGACGCGCGACAAGACAGGCGCGGTCATCGCGGGTGATGCTCAGAAGATTAGGGATGTGACGGATATCTGGACGTTCAGCCGCGATATCTCGTCGGCGAAGGCCCTAAGCAATCCCAATTGGCGGTTGGTGGCAACGCAGGCGCCGAATTAAGTCGCGGTTAATCAGCTGCTGATTTTCTAAGGGCACTCAACGCCCGAAGTGACGTCGGTTCGTAGCGTAGGTCGGGCACCGGGGGGCGCCTTTTGGCCAGGGGTAAGTATCACCCACGATTTTTCCGGGCGGGCCGGCTTGCGGTTCTGCCGCTAACGCTGTTTGCATGTCTCGTCGTCGCGCTGGGCCATGGACCTGCTCTGGCGGCGACCGTGTCCACCAGTTCCCAGAACAAAGCGCCGCCTGCCATGACGCCGAGCGCCATCAGTTTCGAGCCCATCGCATTCGCAGATCTCCCGGGCTGGGCCGATGACGATCATCTGGCTGCTTGGAAAGCTTTTCTGACTTCCTGCGCGCCGGTCATCAAGAGCGCGGCCCACTCTACCAAAGCTAACAATGCAGAGGCGCCCTCAGCGGTCGTCGATATTTGCGCCCGCGCCGTTGCGATAGCGAAAGCAATCAGAACGCGCAGCGATGCACGGCGTTTCTTCGAGACGCATTTTCAACCGCATCGAATTTCGGGAGGCGACAGCGAGGGCCTGCTGACCGGTTATTACGAACCACTGGTCAAGGGCTCGCGAACACCCGACGCCACTTACAAAGTTCCGATCTATCGCCGCCCGCTCGATCTGGTGAATGTCGTTTCGGAAAGTGAGCGCGGGGCCAAATCGGGATCGTTCACGCATCAACGTAAAACGGAGAAAGGTCTCGAGCCCTATCTGACGCGCGCGGACATCGAAGAGGGGGGCCTTGCGGGGCAAGGCCTCGAGCTCGTGTACCTCAAGGATCAGGTCGACGTTTTCTTCATGCAGGTTCAGGGGTCGGGGCGCGTCGAACTGCCGAGCGGCGAGAAAGTGCGCGTGACCTACGACGGCAAAAACGGCTATCCCTATACGTCAATCGGACGCGTCCTGATCGACGACGGTGAGATTGCCGCTGCTGACATGTCGCTCAAATCTTTGAAGCGTTGGCTCAAGGCCGACAAGGACCGCGCGAAACCCGTTATGTGGAAGAATAAATCCTATGTCTTCTTCAAGGAGCTAGCGGGCGCCGAGGCCGGGGCGCCGATGGGCGTCATGGGAATTCCGCTGACGCCGGGTCGAAGCCTCGCTGTGGATACGACCTATTACGCCATCGGAACGCCGGTCTATGTCGATGCGCCGCAAATCACGCACGCGACGAAATCGGGAGTTTTTCGGCGGTTGATGATCGCGCAAGACGTCGGCTCCGCGATCAAAGGCACCGAGCGTGGCGATATCTACTTCGGCTCCGGCGATGACGCGGGCCGGCTCGCGGGAGTGACCAAGCAGGCGGGGCATCTTTATGCGCTGTTGCCGGTCGCCGTCGGTGGCGTTGCCGTTCCCGATCCAAAGACGGCGAGCAATGGGCCGTGAAGAAGCCGCACGGCCATGGCGGCGCTAAAAAGGGCGGAGCGAGCGGCGACGACGATCAAGAAATTTGGACATATGCGGCGGCAACAGTTGAGCCGCTGAAACGCGCAAAAGGCCGGTTTCACCCGGCGACCGATGCGGTGAAAGCCGTCATCCCGAAGGCAAAACCATCGCCCACAGCCGAGAAGGCAGCGGTCAAATCGCGCGCGAACGCGGCATCGGCCGAAGCTGCCGCTGCGAAACCGCGTCGGTCGGAGGCGCCCGAACTTGCGGTGTTCGACCGCAACAGCGCGCGTAAAATTCGCGGCGGCCGGCTCGAGATCGAGGCGCGTGTCGATCTTCACGGCATGCGTCAGCACGAAGCTCATACGGCGTTGCGGCGGTTTCTGCTGAGCTGCCAAGGCCGAGGCTTGCGCTACGTTCTGATCATCACCGGCAAAGGCAAGGCGATCGGATCGACGGCCGATCACATCGGGGAAGCCGATCGAGAGCGGGGCGTGCTCAAGCGAAATGTTCCGCGCTGGCTCGAGGAGCCGGAGTTACGAGCCGTCGTCGTGAGCTTCACGACGGCTGCGATCCAACACGGCGGAGAGGGCGCGATCTACGTGCATCTGCGCGCCAAGGATCGCGCGTGACGCGGGATCAGAAGCAGGTTTCCTGCAGCTTTTGCAGGGCCTGGCCGATACCGTTCAGCGAATAGGTATCGGTCACGGCTGCGCCGGCGTCCGATGTCGCCGCGACCATCATGTTGCTGCCCTTGCGCATGGCCTCGACCAATTTCAATTCGCGCGTGGAGTCGATGACGTAGGCGCGGTCGCCTGAGCCGAACAGCTTGAAGCCCGCGGGACTTACGGTCGCGATCGCCGGCGCGGTCTTCTTGATACGGAAGCCCATGCGAAAACTGACTTCGGCGCGGATGCCGTCCTTGGGCCAGGCGGAAATATAGGCGCGCGGCGCTTCGCGTTTCGCGTCGCTAGGATCGGTGGACTTCGGCTCGCTCGTTACAAAACAAAAAAGGTGCGGGGCGCTGTCGTCGGTCATCAGCGACCAGTCACCGTAGGTGCCCGCGAGCGATACTTTTTCGGCCGCGATGGCGCGTGCGGGTGTCGCGGCCGCAATCAAAATCGCCAAAACTTTCTTTGCGACGTCCATTCAAGGTCCCCCTTCGCCGATCGGGCGATCGGCGAACCTCGCCAGCGATTTGATGCGGTCGTACATGACGATGGCGCCGGCCATGGCGACGTTGACGCAAAAGGCTGTCGGGATCTTGACGACGTAGTCGCAACGTTCAAGTAGCGGCTCGGAAAGGGATCCGAGTTCGGGCCCAAGCACGTAAGCGGCCCGCAATGGATGGCGAAAACTCGGGAGATCGATCGCATCGTCCAGCAACTCAATGCCGACGAGCTTGCAGCCGCCGGGGAGTGCCATGTCGTCGAGCGCCGCCCAGTTGTAATGCGGTAAATGCAACTGGCTTTTGGAGGTGTCGGCGTGGGCTTCGACAGCTTTGTACGTCGCGCCGACGGTGAACGTGAAACTTGCGCCGAAGGCGTGTGCGGAGCGCATCAAGTTGCCGAGGTTCAGCGACTTCGACATGCGTTCGGCCCCGATGGCGAAATAGCCCTTCGGGTGCGGCGGCCATGTGGTCGCTTTTCTTGACATTGGCTTCTGCTCGTGTGTGTCAGAGAGTTACGCAGCGAGTGGGACGTCACATATGAAGGCAGCTCTTTGCAAGAGCCTTGACGGGCCGAAAAGCCTGGTGATCGAGGAACGACCAGAGCCGGTCGCGCAGGAGGGCGAGGCGATCGTCAGAGTTGTGGCCGTCGGGCTCAATTTCGCCGATACGCTGATCACCCGGGGGAAATATCAATACAAGCCGGATTTGCCGTTCTCGCCGGGGGCCGAGATCGCGGGAGTGGTCGAATCGGTCGGCTCAAACGACCTCGGACTTCACGTGGGCCAGCCGGTCATGGCCTATGTCAACTGGGGCGGGGCGGCCGAGAAAATTGCGATCGATGCCGGCAAACTCATCGCCGTTCCAGACGGCGTGCCGTTGACGGTAGCGGCCGGGTTGTCGGTGACTTACGGGACGGCCATCCACGGGCTTGCCGATCGCGGCAAGCTTGAGGCCGGCGAGACGGTCGTCGTGACAGGGGCAGCCGGCGGCGCTGGACAGGCGGCGGTCGAGATCGCCAAGCTGCTGGGCGCCCGCGTCATCGCGGTGGTGTCGTCGGACGAGAAGGCGGGCATCGCGATGTCTGCCGGGGCAAACGAGGTGATCCTGTTCCCGGGGTCGGATCTCAAGACCGAGGTTCGCAACAGGACCGGCGGCGACGGCGCTGATGTCGTCTACGATTGCATCGGCGGGGAGGCATCCGAGCCGCTCATCCGCGCGCTGGCATGGCAGGGGCGATTTCTGGTGGTTGGGTTTGCGGCCGGCGAGATCCCGAAAATTCCGCTCAATCTTTTGTTGCTCCGAGGAGCAGAGATTGCCGGCGTCTTCTGGGGCGAAGCGGTGAAGCGCGATCCGGCCGGGCATCGCGCCAACATGCAACGGGTGCTGGATTGGGTGCGCAGCGGGCGGCTCACCCCGCGCATTCAGGCGACGTACCCGCTTGATGAAATCGGCGAAGCGCTGGGCATTCTCGATCGTCGAGAGGCAACCGGCAAGATCGTCCTGACGGTTAGCTAACGACGAAACGAGCGTTACCAGCTCATATCGCCCTCGCCTTCGTCGGCGAGGAAGCCCATCCCGCGCATCGGAAATCGATCTTCAATGCCGTAGGGGCCGCCGCCGACGCCGGGGCGCGATGACATCAGCAATGTCCGGCCGACGAAGAACGGTTCAGAGCGATAGCCGCCATGACGCGACAGGAAGCGAGCGATTGCGTCGACGCTCGAATGCTTCAGACGAGCGAGCGTGACGTGCGGCTTGAACGCCCGGGTGTCGGGAGGAAGCCCAGCGTTGCGCGCGGCTTTTTCGTGCGCGCGCGCCAGCTCTTCGAGCTCCGGCTTCATTTCGACGCCGGCCCATATCGAATGCGGGTCGTCGCCACCGAAGACGCCAAGGCCTGAGAGTTTCAACTCGAAGCCGTCCGGTTCGATGCGCGCAAGATTGGCGATGAACTCGCGGGCTTCGACGTTGCCGATGTCGCCCGCAAACCGCAGAGTGATGTGATAGTTCTCGGGCTTCATCCAACGCGCGCCGGGCAATGGCGTGCGCAAGCGGTAAAGCTCATCGCAGATTTCGGCGGGCAGCTCAATGGCGGTGAACAAGCGGGGCATTGGAATGTCCTTGCTCGTAAGCGGGCTATGGCGCTGCCTGCTTTCCTGATGCCTGATTTTCGGCGACGCGCGCGAGAAGCGCTTCGACGTCCGGCAGAATGCGCTTGACGATTTCGGTGACGCCCTTGCCGGTCGGATGCAGGCCGTCCGGTTGCGAGAACGACCGATCGAGCGCGACGCCTTCGAGAAAGAACGGGTAAAGCGGGACGCTATATTTGGCGGCGAGATCAGGAAAGATGGCGTCGAATTTCTTGACGTAGTCGTCGCCCCAGTTGTTCGGGGCTTTCATGCCGGTCAACAGCACGGGGATGCCTTTGGCCTTCAGGTCGGCGAGCATCTTGTCGAGATTGGCGCGCGGGACTTTGGGGTCGATGCCGCGGAGCGCGTCGTTGGCGCCGAGTTCGAGAATAACTGCGTCCGGCTTGGGATCGAGGGCCCAGTCGAGACGCTCCAGGCCTCCCGAAGTCGTATCGCCCGAAACGCCGGCATTGACGATGGTGACCTTGTGCCCCTTCGCTGCAAGCGCCATCTGAAGCTGAACGGGGAATGATTCGCTGGCTTTGACGCCATATCCCGCTGTGAGACTGTCGCCGAAAGCGATGATGGTCGTCGGATGCAACGGAGCGGCAACGGCAGAGGTCACGAGCGGAATCATCATCCCAGCGCAGATCAGCAGGCAACGTGCGGTCTTCGGGAGCCAGGCAGAGACAAGGGGAGCTGTTGCATTCATCTTTCGGCCCCACACATCACACATTTCACCAGCTGACGTAGAGGCTCAATATGAACGGTACAAGTCCGCTACGACAACGCGAGGCACTTTAGCTTTGAGCGATCCGATCATCAAACTCGACGACGTGCATCTGACTTTAACCAGCCGCGCCGGCCCCGTGCGCATTTTACGCGGCATATCGTTATCGATCCCGCGCGGGCAAACGGCGGCGATCGTCGGGCCCTCGGGTTCGGGAAAAACCTCGCTGCTGATGATGATGGCGGGTATGGAGCGCGCGACGAGCGGCCGCATCACGGTTTCGGGGCGCGAACTCGGGCCACTGTCGGAGGATGGGCTTTCGGTGTTGCGCGGCGCCGAGATGGGCATCGTGTTCCAGTCCTTCCATCTGGTGCCGACGATGACGGCGCTTGAGAACGTCGCGTTGCCGAAGGAGCTTGCCGGCGAGGCAGATGCTTTCGAGACGGCCGCTGCGCTGCTTGCCGAAGTCGGCCTAACGGCGCGCGTCGATCACTTTCCCGCCGAGCTGTCGGGCGGCGAGCAGCAGCGCGTTGCCATCGCGCGCGCATTGAGCCGGTCGCCCCACATCATTTTCGCGGACGAGCCGACGGGCAATCTCGACGGACGAACGGGCAAGCAGATCATCGACCTGCTGTTTGGTTTGCGCGAGCGCCGCAACGCCACGCTCGTGATCGTCACCCATGACAACAAGCTGGCGGCGATGACGGATCGGGTCATCCGCATGGCCGATGGCTCGGTCGTTGCGGATGAAGCAGCGGAACCTGCGATGCGCGCGGTGTCGTCGTGACGGCACTGGCGGGCGTTGAGAGCCTTTCCCACCCACGGCGGGCTGGAGTCTGGACCATCATTCGGCTCGGCTTTCGCGAGCTTCGCAACGGCTTCGACGGATTTCGTATTTTCATCGCCTGCCTAGCGCTCGGCGTGATGGTGATCGCGGCGGTGGGGGCGCTTGGCGATGCCTTGCGCGCGGGACTGACGACGCAAGGCGAAACCATTCTCGGTGGCGACCTCGTGTTCGCGCGCATGCACATTCGCGGCACCGCGCAGGATTTGGATGCTTTTCGCCGCCTCGGCACGGTCAGCGAGACCGCAACGATGCGGACGATGGCACGGCGCGCGGACGGCTCGGATCAGGCGCTGGCCGAACTCAAGGCCGTCGATGCGTCCTATCCGCTGTCGGGCGTGGCGACGCTGCAGGGCGGCGGGTCTTTCATTGATGCGGTTTCAGGCGATGGCGTCATCGCCGATGCGATGCTGCTCGACCGCCTCGGTCTTAAAGTCGGCGACGACATGCGGATCGGTGAGGCGCAGTTGCGCATTACGGGCATCCTCGATTCCGAGCCGGACGCCATCGTCGACCGCCTGACATACGGTCCGCGGATTTTCATGTCGCTCGCGACGCTCGACAAAACGCAACTCGTGAAGCCCGGGACGCTGATCCGTTGGCGTTACGCCATCAAGCTTCCGGCCGGGGCTGCGTCCGATCGCAAGGCGCTCGCTGATCTGCGGAAGTCCACCAGCGAGAAGATGCCTGATGGCGGCTATACAAGCGCCGATCGCTTCGACCCATCACCGCAGATCAGCCGCGCGCTGGACCGATTGCGGCAGTTCCTGATCCTGATCGGGCTCGCGTCGCTTCTGGTCGGCGGCGTCGGCATCGCGAACGCCGTCTCGACCTTCATCGATAAGCGCATGAAGGTGATCGCGACGCTCAGGAGCATCGGCGCTTCCGGGTCGCAGATCATGGGGATTTTCCTCGTCCAGCTCTTGGCGATGAGCGCTATCGGCATCGCTATCGGGTTGGCGCTTGGCGTTGCGGTGCCGTCGATTATCGATGCGTTCTACGGCGATCTTTTGCCGGTGCGCATCAGGGTCGACGTGTCGCTGCAGAGCCTTGGACTGGCGGGCCTTTATGGTGCGATTGTCGCGCTGTTGTTCGCGCTCTGGCCGCTGGGGCGGGCCGAGAACGTTTCGGCGACCGTGCTGTTTCGCGACAGCGTGAACGCGACGGGAGGCTGGCCACGCCGAGCACTGATCGTGCTGATGGTTGTTCTGGCAACGGTCCTCGTCGGCATCGCGGTGTCGACATCGGAGCCCCGCTCGATCGCTGCCTACGTGATTGCCGGTCTGGTCGTGATGCTGGCGGTCTTCGGCTGGCTGGGCGGCGCCATCGCGCGCCTCGCACGCCGGCTGCCGCGCCAGAAGCGGCCGGCGCTCAGTCTGGCTTTGCGGAATATTGCCTCGCCTGACGGCTTGACGCGATCGGTGGTGCTGTCGCTCGGCACCGGGCTTTCGCTACTCGTCGTCGTCGCGCTCGCGAATGCCGCGCTGGTCGCGGACTTGCAAGGGCGCTTGCCGGCCGAAGCACCGGATTATTTCCTGCTCGACATTCCGCCCGGTGATTTCGACGGCCTGAGAGCCAGAATCACCCAGGATGCGCCGGGAACGTCGCTGGTCGAGGCACCGATGCTGCGCGGGCGGATCGTCGCGATAAAGGGCACGCCAGTCGAAGAGCTGAAGTTTTCGTCCGACACGCAGTGGGTGCTGAATGGCGACCGCGGCTTGAGCTATTCGGATAGCATCCCCGAAGGCTCGACGGTGACAAGCGGGACGTGGTGGCCCAAGGACTACGATGGTCCGCCGCTGGTGTCGTTCGAAGGCGAGATCGCGAAAAAGCTTGGTCTCGGGCTCGGCGACAGCGTGACGATCAACGTGCTCGGCCGGAATATCGAAGCCAAGGTCGCGAACCTGCGCGAGGTGAAGTGGGAAAGCCTCGCGCTCAACTTCATCATGGTGTTTTCCCCTAAAACGCTGCGGGCCGCGCCGCATAATCTGCTGGCGACGGTGCGCCTGCCGCACGACACGCCTTCAGACGTCGAAACGAAAATGGTGCGGGACATCGGGAGATCGTATCCGTCGGTCAGCGCTATTCGCGTTCGCGACGCCATCGACCAGTTCAGCAAGATTTTCGCCAAGGTGATGGTGGCGGTGCAGGTGGCGGGAAGCGTCACGCTGACCGCCGGAGCCCTAGTGCTCGCCGGGGCGCTGGTCACGGCGCAGCGGCGGCGGATTCTGGAGGCGGTTATTTTGAAGACGATCGGGGCGCGCCGGCGGCAAATCCTGGCAGCTCACGCGGTCGAATATGCGCTGCTGGCGGCGATCGCTGCCGTCGTTGCCATCGCACTCGGCAGTGCGGTCGCGTGGGTCGCCGTCACGCGGGTGATGGAGCTTGATTTCGTGTTCTCGCTTAACGCTGTTTTCCTGACGCTGGGCGTCGCAGCCGTCATGATTGCGGTGTTCGGGGGAATCGGAACCTGGAGTATCCTCAGGGCGCCTGCGGTTTCTTATCTGCGTTCAGAATAAAAGTATTCCGCTTTGGTTTCCGGATCTTGAAAGGCCCTCGAGCCGGGGTCATATGATACGCAGAACCGGCGGTTCGGCCGGACAACACGAGGATACGAGGACCATGGCTGAAGTTTTTACGCGACCAAATAGCCCGTACGGCGGCGCACGGACATCGGGCGCGATCGACCAGGGGCTGCGCTCGTTCATGCTCGGCACCTACAACTACATGGCACTCGGTGTCGCCGGTACGGCGGCAGTAGTCATGCTTCTTATGGCCAATCCGCAGGTGATGGCAGCAATCGCTCTCGGCCCGATGAAGTGGGTCGTGTTCGCGGCCGTCCTGGGTCTTGGCTGGTTCGCACCGCGTCTTTTCTTCGGCGGTAGCGAAGTCGTGGCACAGGGCGCCTACTGGCTCTACTGCGCACTCTGGGGCGCGCTGATCGCTCCGATGATTTCGCTCTACGTTTCGATGGGCATGGCTGGCCTCGTCGGTCAGGCGTTCTTCATCGCCGCTGCCATGTTCGCCGTGACCAGCCTCATCGGCTACACGACGAAGAAGGACATGACGGGCTGGAGCGGGTTCCTGTCGATGGCGTCGATCGGCATGATCATCGTGATGCTGGCTAGCTACTTCTTCATCACGGATCCGGGCACCAGCAAGCTGATGAGCATGGGTATCTCGGCCGTCGTCGTGCTGCTGTTCTCGGTGATGACCGCCTATGAGACGCAGGCGATCAAGTCGATGTACGTCGAGAACGCCCAGTACGGTGATGGAACCCAGCTGAAGCGTTCGTCGATCTTCGGCGCCTTCATGCTCTACGGTTCGTTCATCACGCTCTTCATTCACATCCTGAACTTGCTGGGCTTGGCGAACCAGAACAGCAACTAAGGATCAATCGATCCGAGATTGAGAAAAGGCCCCGGTTTTCGGGGCCTTTTTTTGCTGAGTTGGATCTGCTTCGAGAGACGGCGCGGCGTTAAAAACTGACGACGCCGGGGCGATCTTCGAGCACGCTCAATACCCGCTTCAGGTCGTGGCCGCGCTTTACGATCAGGCCGCCGGCAGCGATGACGCTATAAGCGCCCTGCTTGCGGGCGAGGCGCAGATCCTTCTCGATGCGGTAGAGGGCGTATTCGCTGGCTCTGCGGTAGACGGAAAAGACAGCCTTATCGCGCAGGAAGTCGATGGCGTAGTCGCGCCAATCGCCGGCGGCGACCTTGCGGCCATAGAGGTCCAGAATAGCCGTCAGCTCGTAGCGATCGAATGTCGTTCGCCGGCCTGGCTCCGAGGGTTCGGGAGATCCAAGCGTGCCCGCGTTGCGCGGGCGAAAGACTATCGGGTCGGTTGTCTCGCTCAAATGGCGACGCCTACCAAGTTGTTGTCAGTTAAGATCGCGCCAACATTTGCCGAATGCAAGAGAGCGCGGGAAAATCTTCTGGCCGAAGGCGAGATGAACGGGCCCTGCAACACTGCACGGAAATACCCTGACCCTGACAAATTCAAGACTCAGGCGCGGCCCCAATCCGCCGTATTAAAACGCGATAGAGATAACCGTTGCCTTTGGGTCCGATTTCAAAGGACCGGCTCTGGATACATAGCCCCCCAGCCCCCCGGGGCCATAGTTTCGAGGTCGGACTCTCAGGCAACTCTCCCCTGCTTTCGTCATGGTTCCCACCAAGGCGAATCCTCTCCCCTGGACCTGGTGTCCCATGAAGGACCGGCCCCGCAAGGCCGGTCCTTTTGTCATTGGCGGATTGCAAGGGTTTCATTTGAGCACGGACCGTCATTCGTGCGTATATAATGTTACAGCTGGGGAATTTGGGTATCGATCTCAGAATGATAGCAAAACGCAAAACGGTCTCGAAGCCGCGTCCAAAGCCGAGTGTCAATCCGTTGATGGCAAAGTGGACGGGCGACTTCGCCATGCCGCCGTTCGAAAAGATCGAGCCGCGCCATTTCAAGCCGGC